>JBJESY010000200.1:0-2659 GCA_051883035.1 Anaerovoracaceae bacterium
AATCGCCACGATTTCATCGAAATATTCTGCGATTAATTGTTTTACTTTTTCTTCCATTATAAAAACCTCCCGTTTCAGGTCACCCTGAAAGCCTGTATACTCGTATACTCAGATTATATCTTCAAACTGGGTTTATTGCAACGGTTTCTACAGAAGACTTCCCAGGAAATATACCACCAGGGCGCACAACCATGCAATGACGCACTGCAGCACCACCACGCCCGCTGCCCATTTACCGCCCAGCTCTCTCTTGATGGAAGAAATAGCGGCCACGCAAGGGGTGTACAGCAGACAGAACACCAACAGAGATGCGGCTGCCAGCGGCGTCAGAAGGGCGGTCAGGTCGCTTCCTCCCAGCAGAACCGTCAGAGTGGAAACCACGCTTTCCTTGGCCATGAAGCCTGTGATCAGTGCCGTGGAGATTCTCCAGTCGCCGAAGCCCAGCGGTGCGAAAATCGGACTGATGAGACCCGCAGCCAGGGCGAGCAGACTTCCCTGGGAATCCTGCACCACGTTGAGCCGACTGTCAAAGGTCTGCAGGAACCAGATGATAATGGTGGCCACGAAAATGACCGTAAAGGCTCTCTGCAGGAAGTCCCTGGCCTTTTCCCACAGCAGCTGGCCCACGTTTTTCAGGCCGGGCAGCCGGTAATTGGGCAGTTCCATGACGAACGGTACCGGTTCACCGCGGAAGAAGGTGCCTCGCATCAGCAGAGCGAACAGAATTCCCACCAGAATTCCGGTGAAATACAAGAGAATCATCACCAGCGCACTGTGATCCGGGAAGAAGGCCATGGAAAAGAAACCGTAAATCGGCAGCTTGGCGGAGCAGCTCATGAACGGCGTCAGAAGAATCGTCATCTTTCTGTCCCGCTCCGACGGCAGGGTACGGCTTGCCATGACACCCGGCACCGTACAGCCGAAGCCCACCAGCATGGGAACGATACTCCGTCCGGAAAGACCGATTTTGCGGAGTAGTTTATCCATGACGAAGGCCACACGGGCCATGTACCCGCTGTCTTCCAGAATGGACAGGAAGAAGAACAGGGTCACAATGGTCGGCAGGAAGCTGAGAACGCTGCCCACCCCGTTGAAAATGCCGTCGATGACCAGGGAATGAACCACCGGGTTGATGCCGTAGGCGGTGAGACCGGTGTCCACCAGATTGGTCAGGGCCGTGATGCCCAGTTCCAGCAGGTCCGAAAGCCATGCACCGATGACGCCGAAGGTGAGCCAGAACACCAGGCCCATAATACCCACGAAAGCAGGGATCGCAGTGAATCTACCGGTGAGGATCTGGTCGATCTTCTGGCTGCGGGCATGCTCTTTGCTCTCCCGCGGCTTGACCACGGTGGCGTCGCAAACCTGCTGAATGAACGCAAACCGCATGTCCGCCATGGCGGCGGCATGATCCATGCCCCGCTCTTCTTCCATCTGCTTGATGATGTGCTCCAGCATTTCCTCTTCATTATCATCCAGTCTGAGGCGCTCCAGCATCTGCCGGTCGCCTTCCGCCAGCTTGCTTGCGGCAAACCGGAGCGGAATGCCTTCGTGGCGGGCATGGTCTTCGATCAGATGCATGATGGCATGGAGACACCGGTGCACTGCACCGTCGTGGTCATCCGGATCACAGAAGTCAGCCCGGCCAGGCTTTTCCTGGTACTGAGCCACATGGACTGCATGGTCGATCAGTTCCTGGATACCTTCATTTTTTGCCGCTGCAATGGGAATCACCGGGATGCCCAGCATTTCTTCCATTTTATTCACATGAATGGAGCCGCCGTTTTCCCGCACCTCGTCCATCATATTCAGGGCCAGCACCATAGGTATATCCAGTTCCATCAGCTGCATGGTCAGGTAAAGATTTCTTTCAATATTGCTAGCATCGACGATGTTGATGATGCCCTTTGGCTTTTCGTCCAGCACGAACTGGCGGGTGACGATCTCTTCGCTGGTATATGGAGACATGGAATAGATCCCCGGCAGGTCGGTCACCAGGGTGTTATCGTGTCCCTTGATCACCCCGTCTTTCCGGTCTACGGTTACGCCGGGGAAGTTTCCCACATGCTGGTTGGACCCGGTCAGCTGGTTGAACAGGGTGGTCTTGCCGCAGTTCTGATTTCCTGCCAGGGCGAAAGTAATGGTCTGACTTGCCGGAAGGGGATTTTCTCCCGTCTTCACATGGTAGATGCCGCCTTCTCCCAGGCCGGGGTGGTGGGATTTCTCGGTGCTTCTGGCAGTTTTCCGGTTCTGCCGGGCGGCTGTATCTGCCTGCGGATTCTCTACCGTCTGCTCTCTATGTACGTCTTTGATTTCTTCTATCTCGATCTTTTCGGCGTCGGCCAACCGCAGCGCCAGCTCATAGCCGTGGATTCTGAACTCCATAGGATCTCCCATGGGTGCCAGCTTCATGAGCTTGATTTCCGCGCCGGGAATCACACCCATGTCCAGAAAATGCTGCCGCAGACTTCCTTCCCCGCCCACGGACAAAATCCGCGCGGTGCTGCCGATCTCCAGTTCTCGTAACGTCATCTATCTCATCTGCTACTCAAAGCATAGACAAAAGTGTCCATGTCGAGATTGTTACTGTTTCATCCTGTGTGTTTTGGAGAAGGCATGCCTTTCTCTACTCGCAGGTTCTATGCACAGTCCACAGTCG
>JBJESY010000201.1:0-2644 GCA_051883035.1 Anaerovoracaceae bacterium
AGCCCGATACGGTGGCGCTCCATGCAGACATCACCTTTCTGAGCCCGGCCAAGGGCAGCCGGCTCATTGCAGAGGCAAGCAGCATAAAGGACGGCAGAACGACCAGCCTTTATGATATCGATATCCGGGACGAGCTGGGAACGAAAGTGGCCCGGGCGTCTATCAACGGGTTCACCGTGGGACAGAAGAAATAGAAGTCAGAGAATAACAACGGAAAGACAGGGGAGGAGACAAGCAGAAATGGAAATGCTCACATTGAAAGCATTTGAAGAAGCAGCGGAGATCGTGCAGAAGGTCACATCTCCCACCAATCTGGTATACAGCAAATTTCTCAGCGAACAGACCGGCAGAGGAAACAAGGTCTATCTGAAGCCGGAGAACATGCAGCTGACCGGCGCCTATAAGCTGCGGGGCGCCTATTATAAGATCAGCACCATGACGGAAGAGGAGCGGGAAAAGGGACTGATCACCGCATCCGCAGGGAACCATGCCCAGGGTGTGGCATATGCAGCGCAGGCTTACGGCTGCAAGGCGGTCATCGTCATGCCGACCACCACACCGCTGATGAAGGTGAACCGGACCAAGAGCTACGGTGCCGAAGTGGTGCTGTACGGAGACGTATATGACGAGGCAGCTGCCCATGCAGCCAAGCTGGCAGAGGAAAACGGATATACCTTTATCCATCCGTTCGATGATCCGGCTGTAGCCACAGGACAGGGAACCATCGCCATGGAAATTTTCAAGGAACTGCCGCTGGTGGACTACATACTGGTTCCGGTTGGCGGAGGCGGCCTGGCCACCGGCGTTTCCACCCTGGCCAAGCTGCTGAATCCGAAGATCAAGGTGATCGGCGTGGAGCCGGCAGGGGCAAACTGTCTGCAGACCTCCCTGAAGGAAGGCACGGTGGTGAGCCTGGACCATGTGAATACCATTGCCGACGGCACGGCAGTGAAGCGGCCGGGCGAAAAGATTTTCCCATATCTGCAGGCAGGTCTGGATGATGTGATCACCGTGGAGGACGACGAGCTGGTGGTTGCTTTCCTGGATATGGTGGAAAACCACAAGATGGTGGTGGAAAATTCCGGACTGCTGACGGTGGCAGCACTGAAGCACCTGGATGTCAGCGAGAAGAAGATCGTTTCCGTACTGAGCGGCGGCAACATGGATATCATTACCATGTCCTCCGTGGTACAGATGGGTCTGATCATGCGCGACCGGATCTTCACCGTATCCGTGCTGCTTCCGGATAAGCCGGGTGAACTGGTGCGGGTAGCCAGCGTCATCGCAGCACAGCAGGGCAACGTGATCAAGCTGGAGCATAACCAGTTTGTCAGCACCAACCGGACGGCGGCGGTGGAACTGAAGATCACCATCGAGGCCTTCGGCACGGATCATAAGGAAAAGATCGTAAACGCACTGAAGCAGGAGGGCTACAAGCCAAAGCTGATCAGCGTTCTGATTTAGATGATAAGATAATTCGGGGGTGTATTGGATCATCTGCATTATAAAAAAGGAGTTTATGTTATGAGTGAAAACAAACAAGTAAGTAAAGGCAGAGCCGCGGCGCTTTTGCCGATCGGCCTGTTTCTGGTGCTGTTCATCGGAAGCGGCATCATCACGGAGGATTTTTATGCCATGCCGACCATCGTGGCGTTTCTGATTGCACTGGCGGTGGCCTTTTTTCAAAATCCATCCTTAAAATTTCGCGACAAGCTGAAGGTCTGCGCCAAGGGCATCGGGGATGAAAACGTGGTGACCATGTGCCTGATCTTCCTGGCAGCCGGCGCATTCAGCGGTGCGGTCACTGCGGCAGGCGGTGCGGACAGTACGGTATACCTGGGTCTTTCTCTGATCCCGAGCCAGTTTGCAGTAGTTGGTCTGTTCCTCATCGGCTGCTTCATCTCCATTTCCATGGGTACTTCCGTGGGAACCATTGTGGCACTGGGACCGATTGCAGTGGGTATCAGCGAAGCGACGGATTTCGCCATGCCGCTCTGTCTGGCAGCCGTGGTTTCCGGAGCCATGTTCGGAGACAACCTGTCCATGATTTCCGATACCACCATTGCGGCGGTCCGGACACAGGGTTGTGAAATGAGCGATAAGTTCAAGATGAACTTCAAGATCGTACTGCCTGCAGCCATCGTAACAGCGATTATCTACTTCGTCATGACCATGAACGGTTCATCCAATGTGGAACTGGGAGAATACAACATCTGGCAGGTACTGCCGTATCTGCTGGTACTGGTGGGAGCCATTGCAGGCATCAACGTGTTCGTGGTACTGATCGCAGGAACCATTGCTTCCGTCATCGCAGGACTGGCAACCGGCACCATGACGCCGGATACCGTATTCAGCAGCATCGGAAGCGGTGTGACATCCATGTACGACATCACCGTGATCTCCATCACGGTAGCAGCCATCGGCGCACTGGTGAAGGAGTACGGCGGCATCGATTTCGTGCTGAATTTCATTCATAAAAACACGAAGAGCAAGAAGGGGGCACAGCTCTCCATCGCTGCACTGGTTGCCGGCGTGGATCTGGCCACAGCTAACAATACCATCGCCATCGTCATGAGCGGACAGATCGCCCGGGAAATCAGCCAGGAATATGACATCGATCCGAGAAGAACCGCATCGATCCTGG
>JBJESY010000202.1:0-2615 GCA_051883035.1 Anaerovoracaceae bacterium
CCATCATCGCGGCGTTTGCCGGCGGGGATTCCGGGCTGCTTTCCATGGCGCTTCACGGCCTGCGGATCTTCTCCTTCAGTTATCTGCTGGGCGGGGTGAGTATCTTCGCTTCGGCACTGTTTACAGCACTGAATAACGGCGGCATCTCCGCACTGATCTCTCTGGTGCGGACGCTGGTGATGCGGTGCGGCCTGCTGATTCTGCTGCCGGCGCTGCTGGGCATCGACGGTGTCTGGCTGGCGGTACCTGTTGCCGAAGTTTTTGCGGCGATGCTGGCTGCCGGTCTGCTCTTTGGTTTCCGCCGCCGCTACGGCTACTGGCCGGGGCAGCAGGCTGATCAGTTGGGGCATACCGAATCATCTTCACGCATCGGAAAGCAGGGGCATACCGAATTACAGGCTCGACAAGGACTGCGGGATCATGAGACTCCGGTTTGCCTATTCTAACTCGACAATGGAAGGCTAGTTTTCGCTCAAAAACACGTAAAAATGCGGTGAAATTTTTGGTTTCAGCCGGAATATCAGCTTTTTTTACTGATTTTCACCGCAAAATCTCATTTTTTTACGTGCATTTCGGAAAAAACGCTTTCATATTGGCGAGTTAAACCAGACTAATTACATTCTGGCGCAGGCCACGATGGCGGAAGCTTTGGCTGTGACAGAAGAAACACTGAGAGTTGACAGTTTTCGACAGATTCCGGCAGGATTCGACACGACCACTGGAAAAGTGTGCCATGCGAAACGAAACGAAATGAAATGAATTAATGAGATTAAGGGAAAGGAAGGCCCGCACCACATGGCGCGGGCCTTTCGAGCATTCAGGTATTCAGGTATTCGGGTATTCCGACATATTATACACCGTTTATATGAACTTTCCGATCCGGGCGCGGGTCCGTTCTTCACCCAGAATCTGCTGAATCTCCCATACGTCCGGAGACTGCTGGCGCCCCATGAGCGCGATGCGGATCACGGTGCTCACATGGCCCACATGGCCTTTGTACTGATCCGGATTCTTTTTGAAATCCTTCGGCTTGGCTGCATAGCCCAGATCTGTGGCAATCTGGCGAACCTTATCAAACCACTGGGACTGGTCGTCACTGTGATCGTAGGAATCCAGGTAAGCCCTCAGGATAGCCGGAGCATCGGCAGCTGCCTCAGCAGGGAACTGGTCCTCGATTTTGAACATGTCATCGAAGAAGTAGCTGATGTTTTCCACCATCTGCTGTGCATAGATGTGATCCTTCCGCGGGTTGCGCTCCTCATGACGGCCGATGTCCAGGATCTTTTCCAGGTAAGCCCGGTCGTCAAAGATGTGGGAAAGCTCCGGTTTGAACTCCGCTGACCAGCCCTTCAGGAAATCGAACAGGTCGGAGGCGCTGATCCGAAGGAGTACATCTTTACTGATGTCGTTCAGTTTATTCAGATCGAACAGGGCACCGGAAGTGCTCATCTTCTCTGTGGTGAATGGGAATTCCTCGATATCTGCATCCGGATTGGCGATGCGCCATTCTTCGAAGTTGGAGTTGAGGATTGTCAGCAGGTATTCCCGCACAGCTGCCGGGTGGTAACCCTGATTGCGGTAGTAATCCAGGGAAAGCTCCGGATCCTTCCGCTTGGACAGCTTTCTCTTGTTGCCATCCTCATCCAGCTTCATCAGCTGCGCGGTGTGACAGTATACCGGTGGCTGCCAGCCCAGTTTTTCGAACAGATCGATGTGGATCGGCAGCGAAGGCAGCCATTCGGCGCCCCGCACCACGTGGGTTGTCCGCATGAGATGGTCATCCACCACATGGGCGAAATGATAGGTCGGAATGCCTGTAGCCTTCAGAATGACCGTATCCTGGTCGTTTTCCGGCATATCCAGCACGCCGCGGATGGCATCTTCCACCTTGATTCTGCGGATCTGATCCTCCGGCAGGCTCAGGTCGCCGTCCGACTTCAGGCGGACCACATAAGGCTGACCGTCCGCCAGTTTCGCTTCAATTTCCTCCAGAGAAAGATCCCGGCTCTTGGCCCACTTGCCGTAGATGCCCGGATTTTGTTTGGAAGCCTCCTGTTCGGTGCGGATTGCCGCGATTTCCTCTTCGGTCAGGAAGCATGGATATGCCTTGCCTTCGCTGACCAGTTTCTTCGCAAAGCACTGGTAAATCTCGCCGCGGTGGCTCTGGGTATAGTCGCCGTAGTCGCCCAGATCGCCGTCCATGGTGGCACCCTCATCAAACTGAATGCCGAAGAATCGCAGGGAGTTGATGATGATTTCCACCGCACCCTCCACGAAACGCTTGTCATCCGTATCCTCAATTCTCAAAAAGAACTTGCCGCCGGACTGGTGGGCCAGCCGCTCGTCTACGAACGCGCCGTACAGGTTGCCCAGATGAATGAACCCCGTCGGGCTTGGTCCCAGACGAGTGACCTTCGCACCCTCCGGCAGATTCCGCTGCGGATACATGGCCTCATACTCTTCCGGCGTTTTCGTAATGTGCGGAAACAGCAGTTCCGCCAGTTTCTGATAATCCATTTATAAAAACCTCCGTAAAAAAATCATACTGACGGACTTATTATACTGGAAAACGGATAAATTAGCAAGATTTCGGGAAAATTAAAGCCATGTTTCTT
>JBJESY010000203.1:0-2613 GCA_051883035.1 Anaerovoracaceae bacterium
AAACACATATTATTCTATCGGCTGGCAAAACCGGCTGGTTGATGAGCATACATTAAGTAGGATAAGAAAAACGCAAGATAAGAAACATGTAAGAGAAGGAGAATGGAGAAATGGTAACCATTGACCAATTAAAATTCGATGAAAAGGGACTGATTCCCGCCGTGGTTGTGGATTTTGAGACGAAAAAAGTCCTGACCCTGGCATATATGAACGAAGAAAGTCTGAAAATTTCCATGGAGAAGGGTCTCACCTGCTTCTGGAGCCGCTCCCGCCAGGAGCTGTGGCTGAAGGGCGATACCTCCGGCAATTATCAGCACATCTACAGCATCACCGCAGACTGTGACCGGGATGCGCTGGTGGTCACCGTCATGAAGGACGGCCCTGCCTGCCACCTGGGCACGGACTCCTGCTTCAACGACCTGGTATACCTGAATCCGGAAAACGCCGGCTTCACCATGGAAGGCCTTATGGAGCTCATCGAGGGCCGCCGCACGGAAAAGAAGGAAGGCTCCTACACCACCTACCTGTTTGAAAAGGGCCTGGACAAGATCCTGAAAAAGGTTGGTGAAGAATCCACAGAGGTCATCATCGCTGCCAAGGCGGAAGACAAGGCGGAAACCATCTACGAGATTTCCGATCTGGTCTATCATGTGATGGTGCTGATGATCCAGATGGGCATCAGCCTGGACGATATCAAAGCGGAGCTAGCTTCCCGCCACGTCATCGACCACAAGGTGAAACAGGAGAAAATGACGAAATGATGAAATGCAGCACATCCTCCGTGCAGGTCGGCACATCCTCCGTGCAGGTCGGCCCCCCTGCCATCAAAGCGAATCTGCATACCCATACCACATGGTGTGATGGAAAAAACACGGCCGAGGAAATGGTTCGTTCGGCCATAGAGTCCGGTTTCAACGTGCTGGGATTCTCCGGCCACAGCTATACTTCCTTCGACGAAAGCTACTGCATGAGCCGGGAAAATACAGAAATCTACCGGCAGGAGATCCGGCGGCTGGCTGACGTGTACCGGGACCAGATCACTATTTTCTGCGGCATTGAGCAGGATCTCTTCGCCGATGATCCGGTGACGATACGGACGGCTTCCAGCGGCGCGCCAGTCTCTGGCAAAGCTGCTCCTGACAAGGCGGTTTACGATTACGCCATCGGCTCGGTCCACGCTGTATTCAAAGAGTGCAGCCGCAGCCAGCTGGAAGCCATCCGCAGTGAAGGTTACCCTTCCGGGGTGATTCTGGCAGAACCGGGGAATGCAGACCCGGAAGTGCAAGATAAAGCGGAAGATGATCGGTGCGGTGTCTACTATTATGTGGACTGGGAAAAAGAAACCATGCAGTGGGCCATTGATCGGCTCTACGGCGGCGACAGCCTGGCGCTGGCGGAAGACTATTTCGCTTCCGTCGCACAGTTTGCCGACGACCCTGCCTGCCAGATTGTGGGACACTTCGATCTGCTGACCAAATTCGAGGAACAAGTTTCGGAAAACGGCAATGGAGTCGGCGTGGACGGCAGAGGGAACGGCAAAATCAGAGTCCCGGAACCGCTGTTTGATACCCGTCACCCTCGTTATCTGGATGCAGCCGGCAATGCGATTTTCACACTTGCCGGTGCCCATAAGATTTTCGAGATCAATACCGGTGCCATGGCAAAAGGCTACCGTACTGAGCCTTATCCCGGCGGCCGCCTGCTGGAGCTGATCCTGCAGGCCGGCGGCCGGATCACCGTCAACAGCGACTGCCACGCCGCCGGGAAGCTGGATTACGGCTTTGCGGAAGCCTTTGATCTGGCCCGCAGCATCGGTTTCACCGAATACTGGGTGCTGGGGCCGGACGGCGTCTGGACGACCCAGGCGCTGTAAACGATCCAGGCGATGTTAGGTGATTTTTTCATTGCGGTTTTCCGAAATGGCCGAAATGTTTTCAAAAAGAAAACGTTTCGGTCTTTTTTGAAAACTTTTTCTTTTATGCATTAGATCGCATTCTGAAATCTGTATTTTTATTCCAATATATCCAGAACACCCCTACTCTCCCCCTTTCTCTCGACTCCATTTCCAGCCTCAGTCGCCAATATTCCTGCTCTGCTGCTGTCCCGGTTTTCCGAAACAGCAAAAATGTTTTCCAAAAGAAAACTTTTCGGGCCTTTTGGAAAACACCCGGCAGCATTTCCTTCGCAGTGGCTTTCCTTCTTCCTATTTCATTGCATAACACTGCATAAAGCCCCGCAAAATATTGGATATTCGCCAAATTCGAATCGATGCCCTCAGAATCACACCGATGTGACCGGAAGTGTCGTGACTTTTTCCATGCTTTGCTGTATAATACAGTGAAACCACAGGAGAAAAAGCAGGGGGAAAGAAGTTCTATGTTTAAAGATAAAATCAAAAAGCTGCGGGAAACACACAATCTCACCCAGGAGGAACTAGCGAAAAAAGTTATGGTATCGCGAACCGCCGTATCAAAATGGGAAACAAGTGAACTGATTTCTGATACCGATATCGGCGACAAACGCCGCCTGGACAGGCAAAAGCGGGATGAATCCATCATTCGGATTTTTTTAGTTCTTCTTATTCTTTCAATGGCATTCGGCTGGTTCTTTTTC
>JBJESY010000204.1:0-2607 GCA_051883035.1 Anaerovoracaceae bacterium
GTGCCAGGAATTCGATGCCTTCCAGCTTGCGTGCCTCCTCTTCGAATACACGGATAAATTCAGCACCGATGATCTTTCTCTTCTTTTCCGGCTCTGAAACACCTTCCAGCAGGCTCAAAAATCTGTCGATTGCATCCACATAAATCAGGTTGGCATCCATTTCATCACGGAATACCTGAATCACCTGTTCAGGCTCGCCTTTGCGCAGCAGGCCGTGATTTACATGGACACATACCAGCTGCTTGCCGATGGCTTTAATCAGCAGGGCCGCTACCACGGATGAGTCCACGCCGCCGGAGAGGGCCAGCAGCACCTTCTTATCGCCCACCTGGCTTTTGATAGCTGCCACCTGTTCTTCAATAAATGCCTCGGCAAGGGCAGGGGTCGTGATCCGTTCCATCGTTTCAGGACGTTTGTTGTTCTCCATATTTTTCCTCCATTTTCGCTTCCGCTTTTACTTTTAACCTACCCTGATTATACCGGATTTTTCCTGCCGCTTCAAGTGTTTCGGCATGCCCGACCGGCGCAATTACTCGCCCCGGTGCTCTTCCAGCCACCGCATGGCGGTATAGGCATACACTGCGCTGCCGCCTGCCAGGGCTTCTTCGTCGAATTTCACCATCGGATGGTGCTGCGGATAAACATAGCCCTTTTCCGGCTGACCTGCCGCCAGGGCCAGCATGATGGCCGGGACTTCCTGACTCACATACGCAAAATCCTCCGAGCCGGACGACTTGGATGAGCCTGACTCTCCCCCCTCGCCGGAGGACGCACTCATGGCATTCAGTTCCTCCACGGTGAATGCTTTGTTCGGTCCCAGCAGTTCCTTCACATAGCCGCCCACGCAGGTCGACAGCTCTTTATCATTGATCAGCGTCGGACATCCGCTGGTAAAGCGCAGCTCCGCCGAAGCCCGGAACGTCTGCGCTGTGCCCTCTGCAATCTCTTCTATGCGTTTTTTGATAAAATCACGGGTTGCCCCATCAAAGGTCCGCAGGCTGCCGCCCATGACCACCACATCCGGAATCACATTGGGTGCGTTGCCTGCGTTCATCATGCCGATGGTCAGCACCGCTTTCTCGCCGATGGGCAGTTCCCGGGTCTGAATCTCCTGCAGCGCGATCAGAATATGGGCCGCCGCGTTCAGCGGATCGATCCCCGTGTTCGGCATGGAACCGTGACAGCCCTTGCCCTGCACCCGAATTTCAAACAAGTCCGCCGCCGGTGCACTGACGCCCGGTGCCGAAACCACCACCGTCCCTGCAGGGAACGGCATGCCCGCCATCACATGAATCATCAGCGCAGCATCCACTTTCGGGTTTTCCAGCAACCCCGCCTCAATCATGTCGTGAGACCCCTGAAAAACCTCCTCTGCCGGCTGAAACATCAGCTTCACCGTGCCCTCGATCTCGTCCTCATGGTCCTTCAAAATCCGCGCCGCACCCAGCAGCATGGCCGTGTGCATGTCATGGCCGCAGGCATGCATTTTTCCGTTTGTAGAAGGGAAGTCCACGTCCGCCTCCTCCCGGATCGGCAGCCCGTCCATGTCCGCCCGCAGCAGAAAGACTTTCCCGCCAGCATCCTGTCCATCCCCGTTTGCGGCGGTCTGCTTCCCGCCGGCCAGCGCCACCAGCCCGCATCTGCCGCAGTCCTCCGGTGCATAACCCATGGCTTCCAGCTCTTTCTTCACAAAATCTTTCGTCTCGGCGATGTCGAACCCGCATCCCGGGTGCGTATGGAGATACCGCCTCTGACGGATAATGGTCTCCTGATAATTTATCGCTTCCTGTAATATTGTATCTGGTTTCATTTTTTTCCTCCCGTTTTTTATACAGTGCTGCTCGCTTTAAATGGCATCAAACATCCTTTGTGCATATATTTTGATATCTGAAGGATTCACCATACCGTATTTTTCTTTCACCATTGTAAAGTAAGACCCAATTAATTCTTTCTCAATGATTTTTTCAGATGGTTCGCCAGGAGGAATATCACCTCTGGTTACCAGCCACGGAGCCTCTTCATGCGTAAATTGTTCCAATACTTTTCCACTATAGCAGCACAAACTTTTTATCACATTATCCAAGATACATAATTCAGCAGCAGTGAAAGCCGAATGATCAACATCTTTATATCTTTTTATTGGATCAAAACGATAATCCCTGAATCTGAAATAGATTTCACGATAAACCGGACCATGTGCCCAGGCTTCACAATCCTCTTCAAAAAGGAACCTCTGGAAAAAAGCGTAGAAAAATCCCTGTACATAATATAACGCTTTCTGCAAAGAAAGTGGTGTGATGTCTTCACATTCCGCAAGTAAATAGTCAATCACAAGATTAATCTTTGACCCTTCAGATTTCGGACAGGCAAGCAGTTTCTCTACTGCTTGTCTGCTTTTCTCATAAGCCGAAACCGATTTCAAATTTGCCTGGTTTTTTTCCAGCAATTCCAAGTATGCATGCGGATCCTCATAGATTCTTTCCAAAATGTCAGAATACTGCTTTGAAGGGACATCTCCGTCACAGTAACGGCTAAATGTGAGTTCCCCCCACCCAAGCAATAAGGACAATGGTCTCTTTCCAATTGCATACTTCTTCGGGATCTCCC
>JBJESY010000205.1:0-2594 GCA_051883035.1 Anaerovoracaceae bacterium
GAACGTATGCACGAGATGCATCCGGTCCAATAAAGTGAACCGTGCCATCTAATTGAAAACGAACTGAAGGCCCCGGCGCAGGAATGCGTACGGGGTTTTTTCATGCTTATGATGACGATATTGTGATAATGAAACTGTGGCCGCAGGCGGATAAGCCTACGGCCTTTTCATCAGGGTGAAACCGCAGATCATCAGGAGCACACCAAGCAGGATAATCCACGCCTTAGGAGGGAGGAAAAAGGCACAGATCGTTACTGTACCGAAAACCAGCAGGACGAATCCGATATCCTTTGTCTCCTTATTGAATTCAAAACATTTCCGTCTCCGGCAATCATTTCTCCGGCAGTCATTCCGCATATTTTCACCCCCTGTTATTCTATGAAAAAGGTTAGTAAAGTGTTCGGAAATATGTTAAAATATTTACAGTGAAAAAAGAAGTACGGAAAGGGGAACCGGGATGGAACGAAAGAACGAAAAGGGAACCATAAAAATAAATGACCATATTTTTGCGAGAATCGTGGGAGAAGCGATTTCACAAGCAGGAGGCAAAGCCTTCCCGGCATCGGAAAAAGGGAAGCTGCTGACCGGAATCGGCGGAAGCATGCCGGGCGTGGGAGAACAGGCAGATAACCTGGTGGTACGTGAAGAAGAAGGGGGCGTTTACCTGGAGTGGTATATCATTATGTCCTTCGGCGCCAGCATATACAGAGCAACCAAACTGATGCTGGACTATGTGGAAAAGGAACTGAAGTCCATGTTTCCGGGTCAGCCGGGAAGAGCAGTAGTGCGGATCGTTGGCGTGAAATCCAGACTGATTGCGGTCAGAGACCTTGAGGTGGAACGGAAATGGAGCTGAACCTGAAAGACAGTGTGACAAAAGTAAAAGGTGTGGGCGCGAAAAAGAAGGAATTGCTTTCCCACCTGCATATTGAGACCGTGGAAGATCTGCTGGGCTTCTTTCCGAGAAAATATGAAGACCGATCCCATGTGTCCAGCATTATGGAGGCGCCCTTTGACCGGGATGTACTGATCTGCGGCAAGGTGGTTTCAAAGAAAGCCGCAGCAAGTGCATATAATCGTAAAGTACCTCTCCGGATTCTGGTGGAAGACAATACCGGTTCGGTGGAACTGGTTTTTTTCAATGCAAGGTATCTGCAGAATTATTTTCTGGTGGGGCAGGAGTACGCACTGTTTGGAAAGATCACCCTGAACAACGGCCGGCGGCAGATGGCCCATCCGGAATTTCATAAGGTGGGCGAGAAAGACGATGTACGGGGCATCCTGCCGGTTTATCCACTGACGGAAGGCATTTCTCAGGCACAGATGCGTAACTGGCAGATGGCGGTAAAGGATGCGGCTGATCAGGTGGAAGAGTGGCTGCCCAATCATGTGGTGATGGACAATCACCTCTGCAGTCCGGCCTACGCAATTCGCAACATTCACTTTCCGACGGATCCCAGAAAGGTGAAGGAAAGCCGGTATCGTCTGGTATTTGAAGAACTGCTGGTCCTGCAGACGGGCCTTTTTTATATCAAAAAAGGAAGAAGCAGTCAGGCGGAGGGGGTATCCATCCCCAAAACCGTCTCCGTAGAACCTTTCCTGAAACAGCTGCCTTTTGACCTGACGCCCGGACAGAAAAAGGTCTGGGACGAAATTGAACAGGACCTTGCAGCACACAAGCCCATGAACCGTCTGGTGCAGGGCGATGTGGGCTCCGGGAAAACCGCGGTGGCAGAGCTGGCCATGTATAAGGCCGTGAAAGGCGGATATCAGGCAGTGATGATGGCGCCGACGGAACTGCTGGCCAAACAGCACTTGGCGTCTTTACGGCGGGATCTGGAGCCTCTGGGCCTTCATGTGGAGCTTCTCAGCAGCGGAACCCGCGGAAAGGAAAGAACACGGATTCTGGACGAACTGGAGCGGGGAAAGATCGATGTGCTGGTGGGAACCCATGCCATCATTCAGCCGGATGTCCGGTTTCGGAAGCTTGGCATCGTGATCACCGACGAACAGCATCGTTTCGGTGTCAATCAGCGTGCACTGCTGACCGAAAAGGGGCAGAATCCAAATGTGCTGGTCATGACAGCGACACCAATCCCAAGGACTCTGGCGGTGATCCTGTTCGGAGATCTGGATATTTCGGTCATCGATACCATGCCAACCGGAAGAAAGCCAATTCGGACGTATCTGCGCTATAACGATGCCAGAAAAAAAGTCTATGACTTCCTGGCTTCCCAGGTGGCAGAGGGCAGACAGTGCTATGTGGTGGCACCGCTCATCGAGGAGTCGGAGAATCTGGACTGCCGATCAGCAGAGGAATTATACGAAGAAATTTCGAAAGGCTATCCAAAACTGCGAGTCGGACTGGTGCACGGCGGCATGAAGCAGGACGAGAAAGATGCGGTGATGGAGAAATTCGCAGCTGGAGCAATCGATATTCTTGTGTCCACTGTAGTTATCGAAGTAGGCATCGATGTAGCCAATGCGACGGTCATGGTCATCGAAAACTGTGAAAGATTCGGACTGGCACAGCTCCATCAGCTGCGGGGCAGAGTCGGCAGAAGCGACAAACAATCCCACTGCATTCTGATCTG
>JBJESY010000206.1:0-2570 GCA_051883035.1 Anaerovoracaceae bacterium
CGCACCGTAGTTTCCTGATGTTGCTGCCATAACGCCCTTGTATCCCAGCTTCTTGGCGTGGTGAACAGCGATGGACGCTCTTCTTGCTTTAAAGCTTCCGGATGCGTTGGCAGCTTCGTCCTTGACGAAGATTCTGGCACCCTTTCCTGCAGGTGCATACTTTCTTGCCAGTGCGGTCAGGTTTCTCAGTTCAACCAGCGGAGTGTTGCCTACACCGTGGGACAGCTGGATCTCTCTCATTTCGTCCATGGAGTATCCAACCTTTTCCATCATACCTTCATAATCAAAACCGATGCCTTCGTATTCGAATTCATCATAGTCAATTCTCATTGCGTTCTTGATGATATCATTCTTACGGGCATTTATTGCGCCATAGGATTTATCTAATGCCATTATTTGTCACCTCCGAATAATATCTCTTTTAACTGCAGTTCCACCTGTAAGAGTTCCGGCTGGAATTCGCCGTAATCGTGGATATATCTTGGGTTTACGTCACAAAGAACGCCCTTCGCAATACGTCCGGTAACGGTCTTTACTTCGATTTCGTCTCCCATTTCTCCGTCCTGCTGTGCGATACCCTTCACCCAGAGCTTCAGGTCGCATGCCTGTGTATCTTCAGGAACCTGTGGTGCTCTCTGTCCGGCTGGCAGTACAATATTTTCGATCTGTACCCAGTCGCCTTTTTTAACACTTGCCATTGCAAACTACTCCTTTCAACTTTGCTTATTCGCAAGATTGCGATAAATATGGACCGCCCCCACGTGCGGTCTTTCGTCCGGCATGAAAATGCGAAATCATGCCAAACAGCCTGTATCACGAATCAGAAGAAATGCGATATAACCCTCTCATTCATGCAGGCCACGTTCTCTATACAGTCTACATATTAGTTATATCGCATTTTCCTTCAAATTTCAACACCGTAAATCGAAATTTTTACGGGTTTTCGTTGAATTTGCTTTATTTCCGCAGTTACTATCCTACCGGACCGGCACCACTTCCATCCAGTAACCGTCCGGATCTTCAATGAAATACACGCCCATGTCCTGATTATCGAAACAGATGCATCCCATTTCCTCGTGCTTCTTGTGGGCCGCGTCGAAGTCCGCTGTCCGGAAGCCCACATGAATCTCGTTGTCTCCCAGATTATAAGGTTCCTTCCGATCCGCATACCAGGTCAGCTCCAGCTGGCAGCCGCAGCCCTCATGTCCCAGGAACACCAGCTTCCAGGACCCGTCTTCGGCCTCCTTCGTCCGCATGACCTCCAGGCCCAGCGCCTCCTGGTAAAACGCCAGGGATTTTTCCAGATCCAGTACCGTGATGCAGCTGTGATATGGTTCAAATTTCATGATTTTCTCCCTCCTCTTTTCCCCGCAAAATCCCCAGACCCGGACGTCTGCAAAATGCCGGGAGAATGGATTTTGGGAAATGCTCTTTCTATTTTAGCATATTCCGGGAGGAAAAAGGAAGCCTGAGAGGAAATAATATTTGGAAATCATCCGGACTTATGGTACAATGGCTTTAAGAACGTGTTTTTACGTGAGAAAGGGGGAATTGGGATGACCATCTTTGGAGTTACAGTCAGTATGGCCGTGGTATGGCTTGTCCTTGCTGTAATTTTTCTTATTATTGAGGGAATTACCGTAGGCCTTGCCACCATCTGGTTTGCCGCAGGTGCTTTCGTGGCGCTGCTGCTTTCGCTGTTTGATGTGCCGGTCATGGTGCAGGCTGCCGTTTTCCTGATCGTGTCTCTGGTTCTGCTGTTCTCGACCCGGAAGATCTTCGTGGAGAAGCTGAAGGCCGGTTCGGAAAAGACCAATGTGGATGCGCTCATCGGAAGAGAAGGTATGGTAACTGCCGGTATCGCACCGTTTGCACCGGGACAGGTGAAGGTGGGCGGACAGATCTGGACGGCTGTGGGTCCTGACCCGGAACTTTCCATTTCGGAGGGCACGCTGATTCAGGTTCAGGCGGTGGAGGGAGTGAAGCTTGTGGTCGCTCCGAAAGACTGCCGGTAATGCACCCGGCATCTCCGCCGGTGCAATGTACTAGCTATTTTTGATTTGAGAAAGGAAGGAAAGAAGTATGCTGAAAGCTATCATTCTTGCGATTGTCGCTTTGATTATCATCTGGCTGCTGGTGTCCAACATCCGCGTGGTTCCACAGGCCAGAGCGTATGTCGTGGAGCGTCTGGGTGCCTACCACGGTACCTGGCAGGTGGGTCTCCACTTTAAAATTCCTCTGATCGACAAGATCTCCCGGAAGGTGTCTCTGAAGGAGAAGGTCATCGACTTCCCGCCGCAGCCGGTAATCACCAAGGATAACGTAACCATGGAAATCGACACCGTCGTATACTTCCAGATTACCGATCCGAAGCTGTACACCTATGGCGTGGAAAGTCCGATGGATGCCATCGAAAATCTGACTGCCACCACCTTGAGAAACATCATCGGTGAACTGGAACTGGATGAATCCCTCACCAGCCGTGAGCATATCAATACCAAGATCCGCATGGTTCTGGACGAAGCCACCGACCCGTGGGGCATCAAGATCAACCGTGTGGAAGTAAAGAA
>JBJESY010000207.1:0-2560 GCA_051883035.1 Anaerovoracaceae bacterium
TCATCGTTGGTTCCGGAGTCCCCCTGGTCAGCTTACAATACCCAGGGTTCGGGTCAGACAGACCGGATACAAATGCCTGTGTATGGCTGGTTGCCGTTTCGTATTCCCATACATACTGCTGATACTTCGAGCTTTGATTCAGATACCGTTCTGCGCGTTTGGCAGCCCCGTCGTTATGCTTTATTTCCCAGGTCTTTTCCAGAACGGATTCATTTTTTACGGTGATGGTATATTTCTTCGCCGTCTTGTCGTAGGCGATGGTGATGCCATCAACCTTCTCGCCGTTTTCATCGACCACCTTATATTCCCCTGCACCGCTTCCCGCTTTAATTTCAAAGCTATATGGGAAGGGGGCATCGTTCGGAATGGAGATTTCCTTTGGCTTATCTTTCGTCATAGATGCCAGTGCACGGTCAAAGGTTGCATTTTCCTTTACTTTAGAGGCAATAAAGTTGTAAATGTCAATGGCTGGAGAATTTGCCAGAATCTTTGTATAGTGGTTCTTCTCGATTTTTACGCCGGTAGGCGTCCCGGGACCATTGACAAAGGCTTCCGCGTAGTATAACTGGCTTTCCTGACGATTAAAGTCCTTATCCCGCATCAGTTGCTGGGTTTCCCAGACCAGCATCTGGGTTGCTGCAGTCCAGTCGCCAAGCGTATACGAAGAACCGTTGTTTTGATAATATTTAGAATCTTTAAATCCAAGTTCATTGAGCAGTTCACCCATGGGACTTCCTTCCACCGGGCCATAAAACAGGACTTTATAGATATTTTCGATTGCATATTCCTTTCCAGAGCCTTTATAGGCACGATACATTTGAGAACTCTTATATTCTTTTGCTTTCAGTGTAGCATTGGGTTCCTGATGGACACCATGTTCCATGCAAAAAACCTGGAACCCGCCTACTTCAAACTTATGCAGGTTTCCAGTCTCTGGTGAAGTAAGAATTCGCAGTCTTGCATTCTGATAATCTGCGTACCAGATCTGAAGAACCTTGTACCCGCTGAAAGCATAGTTTGACAGGTTCACCTGGGACAGCTTGCCACTGTAGGAACTGCCTGCCGCATCCGCCGTTCCGGTGATTCCTGACACATATCCAAGCGGGATACCGGTAAATACGATTGCCAGTGCCACCAGAATGGTCAGGAGTTTCTTTCCAAGCCGGCTTTTTACTTTCGATTTCATTTCGATCTCTCCTTTACTTTTGTTTTATCTATGTCATAAACGGGGTCTTGCCCCGGAAATACGGTAATTTCAGCACAATTCATCCGCACGACAAAAGGCAGGGTTACCCCTGCCTTAAAAGGAGCGCGAAATGAAAGCGCTTCTATGAAAAAGACGTGCCGGAAACACGTCTTCATTCATCATATTCTTTTGGGTATGTATGCTTAGTAAAGCATCCACATCGCATAGTATGTTTCATCTGTGGTATTCTCAGAAATGCCTTCCGGATCACCCGGATAGGATTTGCGAATGTACAGGAATCCGGATTTTTCTCCACCACCATTTTTTATAGAATTTATATACCTTCTGATATTATCTTTATATGATTCAATAACGTCTTCCTGCTTTGCATACATCGAGAATCCTGCAAAAGCACCTTGAATATAATAACCAGAATCTTCTGGAGTACTGCTTTCCCTGTCATCCAGGTATTGAAATTCTGGAAGATTCTTCTTCGCATAGTCGATGGTGTACTGCCGAAGAGCCGCCAGAATCTCATTTGGGTTCAGCGTTTCCTTCAACGTATATTCATCGGACCAGGCTCCATAGATTTTCTTCCCGTTTACTGTCCGATATGCCCGGACACGGAATTTATATGTTCTTTCATCCTCTGCCAGATAGAGACGGGCCTGTGTCTTTGAAATGCCCATTGCAACATATTCTTCTGCTGTAATCGTCTTTACTTCTCCATTTACCAATGTCGTTACAAGTCCACTTGGATTCTGTTTCTTTTCCAGCTTCAACATGGAATTATATGTGCGGAATGTTTGCCTTTTTTCATCTTCATCGTATACATAATCTTTCCAGCCACTCCACGATCCATTCTTTTTCCAGTTGACCTGCTGTTCGTATCCAGTCGCTCCGTCCGCTTTTGTCCAATCAAGGGTTACATACAAAATACCTTTCTCATTCCCATAGACTTCGTTAATCTTCACTTTATTCGGTCTTGCGTAGGTTGCTGTCACCGGAGAATATTTCGTATAAACGGTCTTTCCGTTAATCTTCTTATATCCTCTGACCTTGTAGTAATAATACTTGCCGGTCGTTCTTCCAGTGTTGATATAGCTGCTCTTTGTCGTGGTGAATGCCTTGGAATACGTCCCGTTCTTACTGGCTGCACGATACACAATGTATCCGTCCAGGCCGTCGATCTTATCCCAAGTCACCTTAATTTTGCTGTAGCTGTAGGACGCCGCTTTGGCTGCCGGTGTGATTGCCTTCACCTGTGCAGCGGTCAGCTCCGTTGATGCCGACGCATAATCCGGCAGTGCCATGGTCAGCATCATCGCAATCATCAGAACTACAATCATCACATGTCTGAACTTTTTCATTTTC
>JBJESY010000208.1:0-13735 GCA_051883035.1 Anaerovoracaceae bacterium
TCGATGCTCTTCGCACCCAGAAACAGGGTCAGCAGTGTTCCCACCACAATAATGATATGAAACGGCACCACGGAATACTCCGTAGTGGAAAATGTGCCGAACCATGCTTCCGTATCCACTTCCATCAGGTTGCCCGTAATGGAATTCCAGAAAGCCTTCAGCACATAAGAGATGATCACTGCGTATCCGATGGCGATACACATGGATCCTGCCAGTGGAAGCCATCCAACCAGCCCGCCTGCAGTTCCAAGGCTCCGGCTGCGCGTTTCCCAGGCTGCACGATATGCGCCCAGGGTTCCGGTTCTGGCCCTGCGTCCCACCGCATATTCAGCGGCAAGTCCCACTGCACTGAACAGTGCAACGAAGATCAGATATGCCACCAGGAAGGCACTTCCGCCGTTTGCACCCATCTTCGCAGGAAAGCCCCAGACATTGGCCATACCCACCGCCGATCCAACCGCAGCGAGGATAAATCCCCACCGGGTGGAGAATTTTACAGTATTTCCTTTACCCATAACAAAAAGTCTCCTTATACGTATTCTGTTACATATCTTATAACATGTACCCTTTTGACATTATACACTGAAAATTCAGAAGATTCAATGGATTTTCACATTTGCAGTTTTTCTCCTTGCTGGCTTGTATAGTTCGGTTACTTGTGATATACTGAATGCGATACAATGACAGGGGGGTATTTCAATGACTTCAAATATGCTGCGGGCGCTTGCCTGCTTTTTTATGCTTCTGGACCATCTCTGGGCCAGCCTGATCCCGGGAAACAACTGGATGACCTATCTGGGACGCCTGGCGTTTCCTATCTTCGCCTTCCAGATTTCAGAAGGCTATTTTCATACATCCGATTTTCGGAAATACGCACTGCGGCTCTTCATCTTCGGACTGCTTTCCGAGATACCGTTCAATCTGCTGTACAGCAGCGGCATGATCTATCCGTTCCATCAGAACGTCATGTTCACGCTGCTTCTGGGACTTCTGTCCATCCGCGCTCTGGATACCGCACGGCAGAATCTCTGCCCCAAATCCATCATCAAGGCCCTTTTCATCGTAGCCGGCTGCCTGCTGCTGTCGGTGGTGGGCTTCGTGGATTACAGCGCCATGGGTGTTCTGACCGTGATTCTGTTCTATCTGCTCCGGGATTTTCCTTTCGCACGTCTGGCACAGTTTGCCGCCATGGTATTACTGAATATCATTGTGTTCGATGGCATGACCATTCCTGTCAGCCTGGGATCTTTTACATATGATTTCCCGACCCAGGGATTCGCCGTTCTGGCTCTGATCCCGATCTGGCTCTACAACGGGAAAAAGGGCAGAAGCAGCAAAGCCCTCCAGTACGGCTTCTATGCTTTCTACCCTGTGCATCAGCTGATCCTGGCGCTGATTATGATTTACCGGTAATTTTTACACTATATTCATCGTATTGCATTTTTATTCGCCGAATCGAATGTGGTTCTACCTAATTCCCGCACTCTTCCAGAGTGCGGTTTTCTTTTTTCAGGAAAAAGTTTTCTTTTTGAAAACGTTTCCGCCATTTCGGAAAACCGCAGCTCGCTTACAGGGTGTACGCCGAAAAGAAGGAGACCTCCGCAGGTGTATCACTTGCGAAGGTCTCCTTCTTTCATGTATCCCTTGAATTCATTTTCAAGCTGTTTCGTTTGAAATTCCTGCAGCTAATCCACAGAGCAGGCGAATTCCGTATTCCATGGCACTCTCATCAAAATCAAACTTCGGATGGTGTGCCAGGCAGGTAAGACCTTTCTCTTCATTGCTGGATCCCAGATTAATAAAGCAGGCAGGAATTGCCTGGGCGAAATATGCAAAATCTTCTGCACCAAGCATGGTGTGCTCAATCGGAATAACAGAATCTGCTCCTACAATACTTTCTGCTACAGTCTGTGCATAATCCGTTGCCTCTTCATCATTTTCCAGTACAGGCAGGCCATGCACGATATCGATATGGCAGGCAGCACCGTATGCACTGCAGATTCCCTTTACGATCTGCTCCATGTTTTCCAGAATATACGCCCGCATTTCTTCCTTTTGGCAGCGGATGGTACCGGATATTTTGGCGGTTTCAGCCACAATATTTATCGCCGAACCCGCTTCGAAAATGCCAACAGAAAAGACTGCTGAATCATTCGGATCAATTCTTCTTGCCGTAAAAGTCTCCATGGCGCCTACAATCTTAGCACCTACAGATAATGCGTCCACGGTTTTATGCGGCTGTCCTGCATGTCCTCCTCGTCCTGTAATTTTGATGTAAAACTCGTCGGTGGACGAGGAGCCTGCACCGTGACGTATTGCAATGGTACCTGCAGGATAATCATTAAATACATGCAGTCCGAAGATGTTTACGATTTTCTCTGCAAGTCCCTTTTCCTGCAAATCGGCAAGCATAACCCTGGCACCTCCCAGATTGGGACCTTCTTCTGCCGGCTGGAAAATCAGGAGTACATCCATAGGGAGTTCTTCCCGATTACGCTGCAGAAGCTTCGCAGCACCCAGAAGCATGGCGGTGTGGCCATCATGGCCGCAGGCATGCATCTTATTTGGAATCTGAGACCGATAAGGAACATCATTTTCTTCCTGCAGACAGAGTGCATCCATATCGGCACGGAGTGCAACCATATGGCTGCTGTCCTTTCCGCGAATCAGACCGAACACACCCATTTTTCCCGGCAGAATTTCAATTCCGTCCGCAGCCAGATGTTCTCTGACCAGCTTTTCCGTGTTCTGCGTATCAAACCCGATCTCCGGATGCATATGAAGATATCTTCGAATCTCAATCGTTTCCTGCAGGACTTCGTGTGCCTGCTGCGCAAACAGCGCTTCCAGAGATTTTTTTATTTTATATTCCATGGTTCAGCACCTCGCTTTTCGCGGTTTATGCGTAATTCATGGCGATTGCGCCAAAGATAAACAGGCACTGAACGACGAAGCAGATGCCGAAGAAAGGCAGAAGCCACTTGTAATATTTGTTTAAAGGAATCTTAGCCATCGCACATGCGATTACCATGAAACTGGTCGGCCAGATCAGGTTGGAGAAGCCATCGCCGAACTGGAAGATCAGTACCGCAATCTGGCGGTTCATGCCGATCAGATCGGCAATCGGCGTCATGATTGGCATGGATACGGCAGCCTGTCCGGATCCCGATGGAATCAGGAAGTTCAGCAGTGTCTGGAAAATCAGCATTCCTACACCGCTTGCATACAAGGACAGATTCTCAATCAGACCAACGCAGGCATGAATTAACGTGTCAATGATGTTGCCTGCAGTCATAACAACCAGAACGGCTCTTGCCACACCAACGATCACCGCAGACAATACACCTTTGCTCAGGCCTTCCACCAGAGTCGTGGCGATTTTATTTGCTTTCCAGCGGTTGATAATACCTACCACAATAGCAAGGATCATAAAGATGGCGGCACACTGATTAATATACCAGCCCTGAGAAATCAGGCCCCATGCCATGAAGCCTACCGCTACCAGCAGCGCCAGCAGGGTCAGCTTTCTTTCGGTGGTCATCGGCGTGTTCATTCTTTCTTCGTCCACCGTCATATCCGACATATCGACACCATAGGTCAGGCTCTTGGTCGGATCTTTCTTAATTCGTGCTGCATACCACATAACATATGCGATAAGAATTGCCGTCATGACAGCGAGGATCAGGATTCTGTAACCGATTCCGGAGAACATAGGAAGTTCTGCGATGGTCTGTGCCACGCCGATGGTAAACGGATTCACCGTGGCCGCAGCAAAACCCACACCTACAGGAACGACAGAAATCGCCACACCTACCATAGCGTCATAGCCCAGTGCAATGGCAACAGCTACGAAGATCGGGATAAATGCGATGATTTCTTCATAGGACATGGTTCCGGTGGAGCCCCAGATTGCCAGGATGATCATGATGATTCCGATAAATACATTGGCATATTTCGGATGTGTTTTTGTTTTCCTTACCATCAGGGCAATGGCTGCATCGATTGCGCCCGTTTTTTCCAGAAGATATAAGCTGGAAAACGCGCAGAAGATCAGGAACGTGATATTGGCTGCCTGGATCAGACCTTCTTCCAGTGATACGAACATGGCAAACGGACCAACCGGTGTCTTGTCAATATAGTGGAAGCTGTCCGGATCAATGATCATGCGGCCCGTTGCTTCATCCAGTACTCGGTCATAAGCGCCGGCCGGTACAAGCCAGGTGCAGATGGTTGCAATGATAATAATAACTAACAGAATGACGAATATATGAGGTATCTCACGCTTTTCTTTTCCCTTCGGGGTTTTATCCGTTTTCATTGTGATTCTCCTTTTCATATAATGATTTCATTTCCATTCTCCGGCACGTCTGCCGATTTGAAAAAGTGCGTAATTGGTATCGATACCTTCATATCTCAAGAATAAACTATTGAGTTACTCTAAGGTCAATAGCTTTATAAAAAAATTGTTAAAAAAATCCCGGCTGACGCCGGGATCATCTGGTCTTTTATTCAATTGGAGCCCAAAATTCGTAATAGTCCACACTCTGCTGACTGTTATTTCGAACGGAAATGGTTCGGTACATTGGATTTCCTGTCAGAATGAAGCCATTTTCCTTTATGTAATCCTTGATGCGCACGAAATCACTGTAGTCCCTGTTGGTAAAGGTTTTCAGCGTTGCATGCACACATTTCTGCGGAGGAATCACCTGGAATGTGTCTCTCGGAAAATCCGCCCGCTCCACAAACTGTTCATCATCCACCAGCGTGATGGCATAACTCAGGAATTCTCTCCGAACCTCCGGATCAATGATCTTTTCCCAGACACCGTCATCGAAATATCTTTCTTTCGGTGCCACGAAAGTGAACTTGGCTACATGGGTACTGGTCAGACGATTGAATTCCGCCATGGTTTCCTTCATGGAATTTCCGACTTCTTTATATATAAGCGTTTCCGATTCTTCAATGGTAATCTGCCCCATATTCTGAATCGCTTTGCTGAAGCTTTTCTGATAATCGCGTACCACCATCTGGAGATTCTTTAATTCCTCAATCTTGTCTTCCAGAATCTTGTCTTGCACCTGCATGACCGCCTCTGCACGCTCAATGGTGCAGTCATTGATCATCATCTTAATATCCTCCAGCGGCATATTCAGGCTTTTCAGCCGCATGATGTAATCCAGGCAGATAAAATCAGCCCGACTGTACACACGATACCCGTTCTGTGCATCCTTGACGGGTGACAGGATTCCCATCTTGTCATAGAGACGCAAAGTATCCCGGCTGACACCGAAATACTCTGCAAGTTCTCCTACATGATACTCGATTTTTTTATTTTCCATCACTTCACCACTTTATACAGCTCGTCCGGTCCCGGTGGATCAATCACTTCACAGCTTCCGTCGGCGCGCCGCAGGGTCAGGCCTTCGGCAGCCGGCAAAATCTCACCGATCTGGCAGGCCGGCACGCCGGCCTCGGCCAGCTTTTGCAGCATTTCATCCTTCTTTTCCGGTGCAGCCATGATGATCATCGCCCCGGAGGAAATCAGGCGCAGGTGATTGATACCGTAGTGGGTGCAGATTTTGCGGGTAACGGGAGCCACCGGAATGGCTTCTTCCTCCAGCATGCAGCCCACGCCTGCAATCTGGCACATTTCCCAGACGGCCCCCAGAATGCCGCCTTCCGTCACATCGTGCATGCCGTGGGTTCCCACCGCACCGGCCGTCACACCGTCCCGAACCACACTGACGTGATCCAGCAGCTCAGAAGCCTGTTCCAGTTCTTCTTCGGACAGCACTTCCCGCAGTTCTTCCGCATAATCCCCTGCGATGATGCCGGTGCCCTCCAGCCCGGCGCTCTTGGTCATAAGGATCACATCGCCGATCCGGATGTTTTCGGCAGAAGCAGACCTGTTCTTTCTGCCCCGGCCGATAGCGGTGGAAACGATGACCGGCTGATTGACCGCCGCCGTGATCTCTGTGTGGCCGCCGATGATCTCCACCTCGCAGGCTTCTGCAGCTTTGGCAGCCTGATCCATGATCATTTCAATGTCTTCTTCCGTGGTGCCCACCGGCAGCATCACCGCCAGCATGATGCCCAACGGCTGAATCCCGTTGGAGGCGATGTCATTGCAGGAGATGTGGATGGCCAGCCGGCCGATGTCGCTGACAGCTGCCGTGATGGGATCTGTGGACATGACGCATTCATAATCGCCGTAGTCCACGACGGCGCAGTCTTCTCCCACTCCGGCCCGGGTCAGCACCTCCGGCCGTTTATAGTTTATTTTATCGATGACGATCTGTTTCAACAGATCGCTGTCCAGTTTTCCTGTTTTCAGCATGTTCTCTTTCCTCGATGTTTCCTCGATATTTTCTCGATTTTTTCGACGTTTTCTGCATTCCTTCTGCTTCACGCTATTGCGTTACCCCGCCGGCTTCCAGCCAGCCCTTCACCGTTTCCTCATCGATGATCGGAATACCCAGTTCTTTGGCTTTTTTGTTCTTGCCGGAGCCGGATGTCACGTCGTTATTGATCAGATAGCTGGTCTTGGCACTGACGGAACCGGCCACCTTGCCGCCTGCCGCTTCGATCTCTCCTTTCAGCGCATCCCGGTTAGCATAATGATTCAGCGATCCGGTGATGACGAAGGTCAGTCCTTCGAAGGCGGTGCCGGCTGCTTCGTAGCTTTCGTCCAGCGTCACTTCCGCCAGCAGGTCGGAAACAGTCTTCTGATTCTCTTCATCGTCAAACCACGATACGAAAGCATCGGCCATGACTTCCCCCACGCCGTCGATGGTCATCAGTTCTTCTTTCGTCAGGGATTCCACGGCATTCCACTGGTTCCTGCAGTGTCCGGCGATGAGCCGGGCGTTGGCCGTGCCGATGTTCGGAATGCCCAGACTGTAAAGGAACCGATCGGTGGACGTGTTTCGCGCTTTTTCGACAGCGGCAATCAGATTCGCGAAGGACTTCTCGCCGAAGCCTTCCATTTCAATGATCTGCTGCCGGTACTGCTGCAGATGGAACAGGTCGGCAAGCTCATGAATCATACCCTGATCCACCAGTTTTTCCAATGTCATTTCCGACAGGCCGCCGATATCCATGGCATCCCTGGATACAAACAGGGTGAGTCGTTTGATCTGCTTGGCCAGGCAGTCCGGATTGGGGCAGAACAGGGTCTCCACACCGTTTTCATTGTGAATCACCGTATCGCCGTCACAGACCGGACAGACCTCCGGTACGTGAATCCTGCCGCTGCGGGTCAGGTTTTCGGAAATCTGCGGAATGATCATATTGGCCTTATACACCAGAATCCGGTCGCCAATGCCCAGCCCCAGTTCTTTCATGACGCTGAGATTGTGCACGGAAGCCCGGCTCACCGTGGTTCCCTCCAGTTCAACCGGTTCGAACACAGCCACTGGATTGATGAGGCCGGTGCGGGATGCGCTCCACTCGATCTCCTGCAGGGTGGTTTCCCGAATCTCATCCTGCCACTTGAAGGCGATGGAATCCCGCGGGAATTTGGCCGTCTGCCCCAGGGAACGGCCATATGCTATATCGTCAAATGACAATACGAGACCGTCCGACGGCAGAATATTGTCCTCGATCCGGTCGGAGAACCACTGGATGGACTCCTTCAAATCGGAACCCGTCACCAGCCGATGCTCCACCACCGCGAATCCCTGGGACGAAAGCCACTCAAACTGCTCCGTCCGCCGGGCAAACTCCAGTCCCTCCGCGCTGACCAGGGCGAAGGCATAAAACCGCACATGGCGCTCCGCCGTAATCTGATTGGACAGCTGCCGCACAGAGCCGGCACAGAGATTCCGCGGATTCTTGTATTTGGCCCCTTCATCGGTAATGGACTCGTTGATCTTTTCGAAGTCCGGATAGGTGATTACCGCCTCACCCCGCAGCACCAGACGACCTTTAAAGTCGATGGATACCGGCACATTGGTGAACATCCGGGCGTTGTTTGTAACCACTTCGCCCACCTCGCCGTTTCCGCGGGTAACTGCTTTCACCAGCTTTCCCTCTTCATAGGTCAGCACGATGGTCAGCCCGTCCAGCTTCCAGCTGAGCACCCCTTCCTGTGCCCCCAGCCAGGTCACCAGCTGATCCCTGTCCTTGGTCTTATCCAGAGACAGCATCTTCGACGGATGGGCTTCCTTCGGCAGATCCGAAAGAACTTCGTAGCCCACCTTCAGAGTCGGGCTCTTGGAGAGGGTCACACCGGTCTCCTTTTCCAGGGCTTCCAGTTCATCATACAGCTGGTCATATTTATAGTTGGGCATGATTTCCCGGCTTTCCTGGTAGTAAGCCTTCGATGCCTCATTCAGCAGAACGATCAGGTTCTGCATCTGCTCGATCTTCTGATTTTTTTCACTGCGATACTCTTTTTCACTGCGATACTCCATTTCGCATACCTCACACTTTCTTTATCGGTGCGATTCCTTTCGCCAGTTTTTTCTGTCCTACGGTCTCAAATATAACCGTAACCGTTTTCTCGTCAACATCCACGACCAGGCCGAAACCGAACTTTCCGTGGCTTACCTGGTCCCCTACCGCAAAATCCACACCCCCGGCACCGGCTGCTGTCCGTGTGCTTGCTTGTCGTGCGGCCTTCAGCGGGTCGTAGGTGAACGAGCTTCTGGCTGCAGGTGATCCTGCGGCGGCCGAAGAAGCTGCTATGCCGCCGCTGCGGCCTCTGGCCGCAATTTCTGCCGGCGTCAACGTTCTGCCCGCCTGCTGCACCTGCTGCATACGAGACGAAGGCTGGAAGGATATATTTTGCGAAGTCGGTCCAGCCTGACCCGACTGATTGGTCTGGCTGCCGAATGGCCGATATGCCGGCTGTGCGAATCCATCCGGCGATCCGGTGGACACGCCTAGATGGTTGTCCGTACGACGTCCCGTTTCATAGACCGCATCGCCTATTAACAATTTCTTATCCAGCTCCCGCAGGAAGGTGGATTCCCGGGTTGCATCGCCCTTACCGTACATGACCCGGTAAGCCGCACTGGTCAGATACAGCTTCTCCTTGGCACGGGTGATACCCACATAGCAGAGCCTCCGCTCCTCTTCCATGCCGTCTTCGCTGTCAAAGGCCCGGTAACCCGGAAACAGTCCGTCTTCCATGCCGGGCATGAATACCACCGGGAATTCCAGTCCCTTGGCGCTGTGCATGGTCATCATGGTCACCTTGCCGGCTTCCTCGTCATATTTGTCTGCGTCGCCGTCGGTGGCCACCTTCTCCAGGAATTCTTCCAGGGTAGCTTCCTCACCGGCTTCCGCCTTATCCTTCTCGAAATCGTAGATAAACGATTTAAAGTCCATCAGGTTCTCGATGCGGCCCTCTGCCTCCACCGTGTTGGTATCCTCCAGGGCTTTCAGATAGCCGGTCTTCACCATCAGGTTATCGTAGATGTCCGATACCCGCAGGTTCTGTCGTTCGTCCTGGCACAGGCGGATGATATCCACCATTTCTTTGACCGCCTTTCCTGCCTTCGTCGGCAGGCTGTAGATCACCTCATCCATGCATAAAGCATCGAAGAGAGACAGGCCGTTCACCTTGGCGATACCCTCCAGTTTGGCCATGGTGGTGGGTCCCACGCCCCGCTTCGGCTCATTGATGACCCGTTTCAGTGCCAGATCGTCAGCAGGATTGATGACAAGCCGCATGTAACAGATCATGTCCTTGGTTTCTTTCCGTTCATAGAAGCTGAAGCCCGAAAGAATCTGATATGGAATGCGCCGGGCCTTCAGGGCATCTTCAAACAGACGGGACTGGGCATTGGTCCGGTACAAAATGGCAAAATCGTTATACCCCTCATCGGACAGACTGCCGCCGCTTCGCTTCTGCTCCAGGTTATAGATCTCCTGGGCGATATATCGTGCTTCCTCCCGGTCACTTTCCGCATGGTAGTATGTGATCTTCTCTCCCGGATCCCGGGTGGTCCACAGCTTCTTTTCCTTCCGGCTGACATTGTTTCGAATCACCGAATGGGCTGCGGCCAGAATGTTTCCGTAGGACCGGTAGTTCTGCTCCAGCTTGATGACCTTCGCCTGTGGGAAATCCCGCTCAAAACCCAGAATGTTGCTGATGTCCGCACCCCGCCACTGGTAGATGCACTGGTCGTCATCACCCACCACACAAAGGTTTTTATGTCCGGATGCCAGCATTTTTATAATCTCATACTGGATATGGTTCGTATCCTGGTACTCGTCTACCATGATGTACTGAAACCTCTGCTGATAGTCCTTCAGCACAGACTTGTCCCACTGCAGCACATGAAGTGCATTTACCAGCAGGTCGTCGAAGTCCATGGCATTGTTTGCCCGAAGCTGCTTCTGGTACTCCCCGTAGATCAGTGCAATCTTCTTCGCCTTGGGATTGCCGCCGTTCAGCTCCATGTACTCCTCCGGCGAAATGTCTGCCTCCTTCTGCTTGCTGATGATGGAGGAAACGTAGGCCTGCGGGTACTCCTTCGTATCCAGGTTCATTTCCTTCAGAATGTTCTTGATAATGGTTTTCTGATCCACGGTGTCATAGACCACGAAGTTTTTTTCGTATCCCACCACGTCAAAATGCTCCCGGAGAATCCGAAGGCTCATGGCGTGGAAGGTGAGAATCCACATGTAGCTCACCTGTCCCACCAGCTTTTCCACCCGCTCCCGCATCTCTCCGGCGGCTTTATTGGTGAAGGTCACCGCCAGAATATTGTACGGACTGACCCCCTGCTCGATGAGATAAGCGATGCGGCTGGTCATGGTGCTGGTCTTTCCGGAACCGGCGCCGGCCAGAATGAGAAGCGGCCCCTCCACGTGGGTTGCCGCCTCCAGCTGCTGTTTATTTAAATGTGATAAATCCATAAATCGTCTCCCTTGTTTTCTATGTCAAAACTACATAATCGCCAGAATGACCTGCCATCCCGCCAGAACCAGACCCAGAACCGTCAGGAAGCTGGCCATCCGATTGGTGCTGGTCTGATATAACAGATCCAGTTCCGACTCCAGCAGTTCCAGCAGATATTTGATTTTTTCAATGAGCGGATCGATCTGCTGACTGATGAGAAGGACTCGTTCCAGTTCCCCGATTTCAGAGATTGACAGATTCTCCACACGGTTCAGGGTGGTGATCAGCTCTCCTCTGTAGGCTTTGATTTTTCGAATTTCCTCGCGAAGCTTGTTTCCCTGTCCTCCGCTGTAGTAGTTGGCCTGCCTCCGCAAAATCCGGTTACAGATGGTCTTGATGACCATAACCAGTTCTGCAGAGAACAGGATGCCGTGATTCATGCCGGCAATCTCACTGTCCATGGAAAAATAGGGATTCATCTCTCCGTAATATGTATGGTCAAAATCCATCCGCCCGGCTCTGTAATGTTCCGCACGGCTGCTGTCTGCCAGGTTGAGAACCACCGTATTGGCGCCAAAGGAAATCAGCCGCACGAAATCCCGGCTGCCCCACTGATTTGTCAGTCGCTCCGCAGCCAGGTGCTCCGGCACATGACGCCATCCCTCATCCCCGGTCATGAGGCCGTAAATCAGCGTTTTTTCTTTCTCCAGAATATTCTCAATCCGTGTATACTGGTCAAACTGCCGAATCTCCAGCAGGTAAGTTTCTGCCACATCGGTTAATTTCCGGTTCAGGCTGCTGCTGACCTCCTGAAAGATTTCCCGGACGGAAATCATACGGCCATCCTGATTGTGTAGCTTCGCCCCATTTCCCTGCACATGCCGGAAATAGACGAAATCATCCGGTGAAGCATTCTTCACACTGAGGCAAACGCAGACCTGCACCGTATCCGATTCCGGAAACACAGTCATAAAAACAGAAGATGACCGGACATCAAACGCCTTCTTCCGCACTCCGGCAGAGGATCTTGTCTCCAGCCCGAAGGACAGCTGGTAGTTTTTCAGCAGAACCCGAAAACAGTGAAAAGGCAGGCCGCCGCCATGAAGAAAGTCCTGTCCGATTTTCAGCTGCTGAAAAAGAGGCTCCTCCCCTGCCTCCGGATCGTCATCAAAAACAGCGTCAGGAAAGCTGTTTCGTATTGCACTGCGCAGTTCCTGCTCGTCATCAGTACGCAGACCCGTTTCCTCATCGAAAATGCTGAAGCTGAAGTGATAGTTGATGTTTCCATCCATCACACGCTGTCTGGGTTTCCGGAAGAGATACATGGCATCCCGGGCACCCGCCCCGTCTCCGGACAAATTTGCTTCCACATCCTCTTCAGCGCTGTGATGGCTCTGGTAATGATATCTGGAGCTCAGAAGCAGCTCCAGTCCTGCATTTTCTGCAAGAGCGCACAGATTTCCCGGAGAAAACATGCGCACCGGCAGCATTCCTTCGCAACCGAACAGGCTGTCAAATTCCTCTCTGCTTACATATTGCGACCAGCGCTGCCCATCCTTCCAGCCTTCCCCGGAGAACCGATCCTCCCCGCAGTCTGTATAAGTGGTAGTCAGAATCAGCAGTCCTTCCGGCCGCAATTTCTCTGCCATGGTCTTCATCAGGTCTTCCGCCATCCGGCAGGTGATGTGTTGCATCACATGGCTGGACAGTATTATGTCGAATTGCTTGTCCTCCGGAAGTGCCGACGCATCTCCGTTTATGACATGCACCGGAATTCCTGCTTCACCGGCAACACGGCGACCTTCTTTTTCTGCCCCGGCAAACCGTCCCGGGTCGGGTTCCGCACCGGTAATTTCATCTGCCACAGCAGCAAACGTCTGGAACAGCCTGCCCATGCCGCAGCCCAGGTCCAGCACCTGCACCTTCTGTCCTGCGTTTCTTCTTGCGGCAGCCAGAGGCTTTGCCTCTTCCAATGCCTGTCCCAATACCAGTTCCTCGCTCTTCCCCCAGTATTCCCCGTCGAACCCGGTTTCAATCATTTCACAGGTCAGCCGGTCATTTTCATCCGGATATATATATGTCATGGCGTCCTCCTCATCTGTGTCTTTTCCGTAATTTTTAGTATATCATATTTCCACGCTTTTCAAAACACATTTTCCCCCTTTCACCCAAAGAAAAACCGGCCTCCTTCCCCCCACATGGCGAGAGGGAAAGACGCCGGTCATTCCTTTGAAAGGAATTTAGGTATATAGGTTAAAAGTAGGAAATGGAGTGCTTATTGATATTTCTCTGCCGGTCTGGCAGATGCCCGCCTACCGGATGCCGAACAGCAGGTGACCGTAGGAAGGATATGGCCAGTATGCCTTGGAGGTAATGGTCTCCAGTTCGTCGATGGATTCCCGCAGCTTGTTCATGGCTGCGAACACGCCATCGTGATAATAGGTTCCCTGTTTGGTGATATCCTCGATACCGGCTGCTTCTTCCAGTGTATCTTCCAGGGCATGGGTGCCGTAGAATGCATCTGCCAGCAGCTTATCCACATGTTCCAGTGCTGCTGCTTCGTAGGTGGTATCTGCGCCGACTGCCTTCTTGGTCTGCAGCGCATCTGCCAGCTCATGACTGAATGCACTGACGGCAGGCAAAATCTCCTTCTTTGCCATCTCGGCCATGGTCAGAGCTTCGATGTTGATGACCTTGCAGTAACCCTCCATGAGGATTTCGTAGCGGGATTCCATCTCTTCCTTCGAGAACACGCCGTGCTCGGTGAACAGCTTAATGTTCTTTTCGTGGAGGAAGTACGGCAGGCATTCCGGTGTGGACTTCAGGTTCAGCAGACCGCGTTTATCTGCCTCGGTTACCCAGCTTTCGTCATAGCCGTTGCCG
>JBJESY010000209.1:0-2544 GCA_051883035.1 Anaerovoracaceae bacterium
TGACAAGCCAGGATTTTGTGGTGTTTTGCGAAGATATCTTAAGACCGTTTGCCAAAGTCGCCGCAGTGATGCCCGGCGGGCGGGAGCGGCAGGATACGGTAAACGCAGCCATGACGGCGGTTCCGGACGGACAGCTGGTGCTGATTCACGACGGGGCGCGCCCCTTTGTTTCGGATGCTGTCATCGAGGCGGTTCTTCGCGGGACAAAATCCGTCGGCGCGGCAGTTCCGGTGGTGCCCAGCAAGGATACCATCCGGCAGAGGGAACTGCGGGAGGCCCCCGTCCCCAGAAGCCATACACTGGACCGAAGCAGTCTGTTTCAGGTGCAGACGCCCCAGGGCTTTTTCAGCGAGCTGCTGAAAGAAGCCTGCAGCAAAGCAGAGGAAGACGGGTTTCGGGGAACCGATGATGCCTCTCTGGTGGAGCGGTTGGGACATCCCGTTGCTCTGGCAGAAGGGGATTACGCCAATATAAAGATTACCACCAAGGAGGATCTGCCCATGGAAATGCGCATTGGGACCGGATTTGACGTTCATCGGCTGACAGAAGGCAGGAAGCTGATTCTGGGCGGCGTGGACATACCATACGAAAAGGGACTGCTTGGCCATTCCGATGCAGACGTGATGGTGCATGCCCTGATGGATGCCATGCTGGGCGCAGCAGCGCTCGGAGACATCGGAAGGCTGTTTCCCGACAGCGATCCTGCTTACGAAGGCATATCCAGCCTGAAGCTGCTGGAGGAAGTAAACCGCCGCATCGAGGCGAAAGGATATGTGCTGGGAAATGCAGATATCACCATCATCGCCCAACGGCCCAAACTGGCAGGATACATCCGTCAGATGACAGAAAATCTGGCCCATACCCTGCACACAGAACCAAATCAGATTAACGTAAAGGCGACCACCACCGAGAAACTTGGATTCACGGGCCGTGGAGAAGGCATTGCAGCCGAAGCCGTATGCATATTAACCACAAGGAAATGAAAAGAGGAGAAGATACACCATGAGAATGTCAAAAATGCACATGAAGACTCTGAGAGAAGTACCAAATGAAGCGGAAATTTCCAGCCATATCCTGCTGCTGCGGACCGGCATGATCCGCAAGCTGGTTTCCGGCGTCTACGGCTTCATGCCGCTGGGCTGGAGATCCGTCCGCAAGATTGAAGATATCATCCGTCAGGAGATGGACGCCACCGGCGCACAGGAAATCCACATGTCCGCCGTACAGCCGGCAGAGCTGTGGCAGGAATCCGGAAGATGGTTTGCTTACGGACCGGAACTGTGGAGACTGAAGGACAGAAACGGCCGTGATTTCTGCCTGGGACCAACTCACGAAGAAATCTTTACGGACCTGATCCGCAATGACGTTTCTTCCCACCGTCAGCTTCCTCTGAACCTGTACCAGATCCAGACCAAGTACAGAGATGAGGCAAGACCGAGATTCGGACTGATGCGGAGCCGTGAATTCATCATGAAGGATGCCTATTCTTTCGACAAAGACTTCGAAGGTCTGGATAAAAGCTATCAGGACATGTATGAAGCCTACGAGAAGATCTTTACCCGCTGCGGTCTGACCTTCCGTCCGGTGGAAGCCGATACCGGCGCCATCGGCGGCAGCAATTCCCACGAATTCACTGCACTATCTGAAGTGGGCGAAAGCGAGATCGCATACTGTGAAGCCTGCCAGATGGCGGCTACCGTAGAACGGGCGGAATGCAAGGATGCAGCTGCTTCCCCTGCAGAAGAAGAAATGCTGCCGCTGGAGGAAGTGTATACTCCGGGCACCAAGACTATCGAAGAAGTGGCCGGCTTCCTGAACCTGCCGAAGGAAAAGACCATCAAGGCACTGCTGTTTGTGACTTACGATGAAGAGGGAAAAGAAAACGGTTATGTGGCAGCCTTCGTCCGCGGTGACCGTGAACTGAATATGGTGAAGCTGGTCAATGCCCTGGGCATTCCGGAACATGCCATCGAATTCGCAGACGAAGAGAAGATGCACGAAGCCACCGGATGCGTAGGAGGCTTTACCGGACCGGTGGGACTGCATGACTGCAAGATCGTGGTGGACAGCGAGCTGCCGGGTCTGAAGAATCTGTGCGCCGGAGCCTGCAAAAAAGACCATCACATGATCAATGTGAACTACGGCAGAGACTACAAGGGAGATATCGTAAAAGATATCAAGGTGCTGAAAGCAGGGGATCCTTGCCCAATCTGCGGTGCGCCGGTGAAACATGCCCGAGGCATCGAAGTGGGACAGGTTTTCAAACTGGGTACCAAGTATTCCCAGTCCATGAACGCCACCTACAAGGATGAAAACCAGAAGGAACAGCTCATCGTTATGGGATGCTACGGCATCGGCGTAACCAGAACCCTGGCAGCGGTGGTGGAACAGCATCATGATGATGACGGTATTATCTGGCCGATGTCTGTGGCACCGTACCATGCGATCGTAACCCTGGTCAATCCGAAAGACGAAGCACAGACCGCCGCAGCAGAGCAGATCTATGACGCATTGCAGAAAGCCGGCGTGGAAGTTTTGCTGGAT
>JBJESY010000210.1:0-2533 GCA_051883035.1 Anaerovoracaceae bacterium
CTATCCGCAGTCATCACCGTTCCTCCTTTCCGAAAACCGGTGCGCACACACCTTTCCTGCAGGAAGTGAAAACCGCAGGGTTCAGCCAGCGGCAAAGGGCCAGCAAAAAGAACGTGTGACTGGTGGGTGGATTTTGTCCGGGAGCAGAAAGCCAGGCAATCTGCTTCTTTGCAGCCTCGGCGAAAAATCTGCTGTCCCCCCTGCTGTAATGGGCAAGGGCAGTCAGGTTATATGCCATGACCGAATTACCGCTGGGCATGGCTCCGTCGTATACCTCTTTCGGATTTGCAACCAGCTGCTCGCCGGTTTTCCCCGCCATGAAAAATCCCGGTCCGTCCGGATCGCCGAATTCCTTCATGGCCTTTCTCTGAAACCGCTGGGCCTTTTCCAGCCAGTCACGTTTTGATGTGGCCTCATAGAGTCCCAGCAGTCCACACACAAACCACGCATAATCATCGAGAAACCCGGTGCCGCTATAGCTGCCCTTTCGGTAGCTGACAAACAGTGTGGTCAGATCCGGAGAACGATCCGCCTGTTTCAAAATCAGCCGGCAGCAGTCTTCCGCTGCCTTTATCCACTTATTGTTTCCCGTTAGTCGAAACAGCCAGGACAGGGCCCAGATGGCCATCCCGTTCCACGCTGTCAGAACCTTGTCATCGGTATAGAGCGGATACCGGTTTTTTCGATACTGAAAGACCCTTTCCCGCAGGCTGGCCTCTCCTTCCCATGGGCTCTCATGTCCCAGCAGATGAAGAATGCTTTTCCCTTCGAAGTTTCCATCCTCTGTCACGCCGTAATGGGAGCAGAATGCCGGACCGTCTTTCTTTCCCAGTTCCTCGATAAGTTCACGCCGGGTAAAGGTGTAGAACCGGCCTTCCTCTCCCTGGCTGTCTGCATCCTGTGCGCTGTAAAATCCGCCGTTTTCTCCCCGCATTTCCCTGAGAATCCATTCACCGGTCCGTTCTGCTGCGTCCAGGTAATACTTCTTTTTCGTCAGTGCCCATGCCTGCCCGTAGCAGACAATCAGCAGTGCATTATCATATAGCATCTTTTCGAAATGAGGTGCCAGAAAGATGCGATCCGTGGAATATCGGCAAAATCCGCCGCCCAGGTGATCAAAAATTCCGCCCTTCTGCATCTGCGTCAGAGTCTTTTCAATCATTTCCAGGGTCTGCCGGTCTCCGGTCTGCTGATAATGTTCCATCAGGAACAGCAGATTGTGGCCTGCCGGAAATTTCGGTGCCATGCCAAAGCCTCCGTACTGGGGGTCAAAGGACTGCTTCAGTTCCTGCACCCCCTGTTCCACCAGCCTGCGTCCCTGCCCCGCAATGATATCCTCGTCCACATCACAGGGTGTGCCTGTTCTTTCTTCGCTTCTTCGTATCTGCTGTACTACACTGCCTGCCGCTTCCAGCAGTTCCTTTCTGCGGGATTTCCAAGCCGTTCGGATGGCTTCCAGAATTTCCAGGAGTCCCGGCATGCCGGGACGTGCTACGGACGCCTGTTTCGGGAAGTAGGTTCCGGCAAAAAACGGTTTTCCTTCCGGAGTCAGAAACAGATTCAACGGCCAGCCTCCGCTTCCTGTCATCATCTGGCATGCCGTCATATAGACCGCGTCCAGATCCGGCCGTTCTTCCCGGTCCACTTTCACCGGTACGAAATACTGATTGAGCTCTTTGGCCACTTCTTTATCTTCAAAGCTTTCCTCCGCCATCACGTGGCACCAGTGACAGGTACTGTAGCCGATACTGAGGAATATGGGCTTGTCTTCTTTGCGCGCTTTTTCGAAAGCCGCCTCACTCCATGGATACCAGTCCACCGGATTCTCCGCATGCTGCAGTAGATAGGGACTGGTCTCTTTTTTTAAATGGTTCATACTGCACCTCCGTTCTTATCGTTTAGTATGCACCTTTTCCATTCTTTGTACCCACATGTTTTGTGCTCTTCTGTGATATTTCCTGAAAATACGAAAAGAGCGCTGTCAAAGCGCTCTTTCACCATAGGCGCAGTGATGATTCCGCAGCCGATTTATTCAACGCACTCCTTCGCCAGCTGTTCTCTGTGATACTGCAGGGTATAGAGCTGATAATATCTTCCTTTCTGTTTCAGCAGGCTCTGGTGGGTTCCTTCTTCCACAATCTCTCCGTGGGAGAGCAGAATGATGTGATCCGCATGCTGAATGGTAGACAAACGGTGGGCCACAATCAGCATCGTACCGATGTTTCGCATCTTTTCCAGAGAATCCTGTATCAGCAGTTCCGTTTCCGTATCGATGTTAGCGGTGGCTTCGTCCAGAATCATCACCGACGGACGGTGCAGCACTGTTCTGGCGAAGGATAGAAGCTGCCGCTGCCCCGCGGAGAAGTTATTTCCCCGTTCCAGAACTTCTTCACCCAGTCCGTTTTTCAGGCGGCTGATGAAGCTGTCTGCATTGACATAGCGGCATGCCTGCCAGATTTCTTCCTCGGTGAACGAATCACGCAAGGTCAGATTGCTTCGTATGCTGCCGGAAAACAGGAATACATCCTGCAGC
>JBJESY010000211.1:0-2531 GCA_051883035.1 Anaerovoracaceae bacterium
GGTGAGCATGGCAGACGCTGAAGTTTATTTTGAGGTGGATCTGGACATCGGGGAAGTGCTGCGGGAAGAATACAGGCCGGTTGTCATAGACGGCGTGACATACGAATACTGGCTCTCGGAGAAGCGGATGATTTTCATAGCAGAAAAAATAAATGAAGTAATTTCGTAGATTTTGTGTTATACTGCTGATATAAAAATGCAACTGCGAGGAAACATCATGAGCGAAAAGACCGATACCAACCCGTTTACCAGTGTGAAAATGGTCCGGCTTCTGCCGGACAGCCCGTTCTATAACAATGTGGATCTGAATATCTGTGATTTCGGCGGACCGGGCGGCAGCCTGCGACAACGGGGAAGGATCACAGTGGACTACAGCGAATACGACATCCGCCAGCTGAAATCCGAAGGCATCCGAACTGTGGAAGAGGCGCTGGACTATTACCGCAGAAAAATCTATGCTACGGTTCGGCGCTACCTGCTGACCGAGTTTGAACTGGAAGCTGATGCAGAAGGCAGCGGCGGCTGGGAGCAGATCCTTTCTATCATTGAAGAACATATCCGGCAGTATTTTCAGGAATAACAGCAGACAGGAGAGAAACATGAAAGCAGCAATCAGAAGTATTTGGCGAACTGCAATGGCAGCAATCATCCTTGTTTTCGTTGTTTGCGCGATGCATACGGCAAGTGCGCAGGCCATGGAAATTCAGTATCAGGGTCGGTTTACGGGTATGACAAACACCATCCCGGAATATGATACCATGGAGAAGGGACGCAGCTGTAACATCAGAGATAAGTGGGGAGATGCTCTGACCTTTATGGAAGGTTCTGTGAAAGAAACCTTCAACTACTGGGATGACGGATATACGGTAAGCTCTTCCGATCCGGCAGTTCTGGAGGTCAGTGTGACGCAGGCCTCTATGGCGGGCAGCCCGTATCAGTCCTATACCCTTGTACCTGCCGGAGGCGGCCAGTGTGAGGTGTACATCGATGTGGTCAAGGGAGCACTGGCAGGAAAGCGGTTTACAATCCACATGACAGTCACGTCGAATGAAAGCTGTCCGGGCACCACGCTCCGTTCCCAGGGCAAAGCCAACCATTACCTCTTCTATTTCTCGAACGAAATCGATTTCAAGATTCTTCGTGAAACGAGCGTGGAATATGAACTGTATCGGTCGACGAGCAAAGATTCCGGATATAAGCTGGTGAAGACCTTTACGGGCTCCAATCACTCTGATCTCGGAGAAATATACGGCACCGTGGAGGACGGCGACAATGCGAACAAGCTGAAGGCCAATACCCGCTATTACTATAAGATCAGAGCACGCTATACCGATCCGAAATATGACAACACATGGAGCGAGTTTTCAAGCCCGGTTTCCTATTACACTGCGGCAAAGCCTCTGGCAAAGAGCAAATACTCCTACAGTGAGAGCACGCACCGACTGAAAATCACCAGGGTAACCGGCGCCAAGGGGTATATTTATAGGCTGCGGGCCTGCGATTTCGTCGGATATAATGTGTTCGGTCAGTCTGTCATGTTTTCGGAGGAACAGAACCTGTACACTACGAAAACAAACTTCATTACGAAAAAGAAGGTGCAGAATCATACGGCGTACACAGTAAACTGGGTTATTCCGGTGACGAAGCACGGAGACTATTACTATGCCAACGGATATAAGCCGGTAAAAAAGACCAGTGCATATAAATCTAAAGTAGAAACAGATAAGCGTGCAATCTAAGACTGTAGTGTAAGCAGAAACAAAACCGGAGAAAAGCGGATAAAAAGATTGTCTGTAAAGACATCTGTAAGAACATCGCGATTCTCCGGTTTTCTGTTTTTTTTGAATGACGAATTTTTGATTTGCTATTCCTCGGTATCGTCCTGAGAACCGTCATCGTCATACAAAAATCGAATGTATTCATACATTGCACTGAAATCGATGATGCATTCTCCGTCCAGAACGGAAACAGGGACGGAAGCGTCGAACCCGTAAAGCTGCGGATAATTATCGTGCTCGAAGTCGTATACGAGGACTGTTTTTTTCATCGGATCAATCATCCAGTATTCCCGCACGCCGGCATTCATATATTTATTCAGCTTGAGAAACATATCCTTTCGTTTCGTAGACGGAGACAGTACCTCCGCTATGAAATCAGGGGCGCCGTAGATGCACCGGTTGATGACCTTCGTCCGGTCACAGACGATGACCACATCCGGCTCCACCATGGTCTTATCGTCACAGTCCAGCTGCACGCCGACCGGAGCGAACAGCGGAAGACAGCGGCCTTTTCTGGAAGAAATGTGATTGTAGATGCACGAGTGCAGATGACCAATGATCATCTGATGGGTTACCGTGGGCATCTCCATGTCATAGAGAGAGCCGTCAATCAGTTCTGCCCTCTGGTCATCCGGCAGGGCGTAATAGTCCTCCAGCGTATATTCTCCGGGCCGCTTTTTCGGAACGGAATGGGCGGTACCGGAAGCAGCGTAGGTAAACTCCGTTTCACCCAGTCTGGAACTGCCGGATGAA
>JBJESY010000212.1:0-2521 GCA_051883035.1 Anaerovoracaceae bacterium
CGGACGGCAGTGGAGGGACTGTGCGCCCGCGGACCGGAAATTATTTCATGGCTGGAAAGTCTGGGAACCGTGTTTACCCGTGATGATGCAGGACGCATCGATCTTCGCCGTTTCGGCGGACAGACCAACAAGCGTACTGCCTTCGCCGGAGCATCCACCGGCAAGCAGATTGTGACTGCCCTGGTCCATGAGGCGCGCCGGTACGAATGCAGCGGCCAGATCGAGCGCAGACTGGGACTTCACTTTCATTCGGCGCTGTTGCAGGACGGCAAGTGCTTCGGCGCACTGCTGTACCATTCCGGAACCCGGTCACTGGAGGCAATCTATGCAGACGCTGTAGTCATGGCAACCGGCGGACAGAACGGACTCTTCGGGAAAACCACAGGCTCCTCCCTCTGCGACGGCTATGCCGCCGGCAAGCTGTTCTGTCAGGGGGCGAAGCTGAAAAACCTGGAATTTATCCAGTATCATCCTACCACCATAGAAACCGCGCAGAAGCGCATGCTCATCACAGAAGGTGCCCGCGGCGAAGGCGGCCGTCTGTATTATCTGGACGGTGACCGACGCATCTATTTCATGGAAGACAAGTACGGCGAAAGAGGCAATCTGATGCCTCGTGACGTGGTTTCCAAATGCATTTACGATGCACCTTCCCAGGTGTACCTGGACATATCTTTTCTGGATCCGAAGACGATCCGAAACAATCTGACCGAGGTGGACACCGTCTGCCGCAATTACGCAGGCATCGATGTGACGAAGGAGAGCATCCCCGTCTATCCGTCGGTGCACTTCTTCATGGGCGGTCTGGCCGTGGACAATTCCCACCGAACCAACCTGGAGCACCTCTACGCCATCGGAGAATGTGCCTCCATCTACCACGGTGCCAACCGTCTGGGCGGCAATTCCCTCCTTTCGGCCATCTACAGCGGCATGACCGCCGCCCAGGCCCTTTCGGAAGAAGATCGTCCGCGATCCGCTCCCGATTTTTCTGCGTACATTTCCGAGCAGGATCGCCTCATGGAACGGCGGCTTGCCTCCAGAAGCAAATTTTCTGCCGTATATGTCCGGCAGGACCTCACGCAGATCATGCAGGACGATCTGGGGATTACCCGTACCGGCGAAAAGCTCTCAAACGGTCTGGACAGCGTGGACTTTTATCTCTCTGTCAGCGACAAGCTGGTCTTTGACAGTGAGATTTCTCCATACCAGGGCTACAGCCTGAAAAGCATCCTGACCCTGGCCAAGGCAGTGCTCACCTGCGCGCTGGAACGGAAAGAAACCCGCGGCGCCCATATCCGGGAGGATTATCCGGAAAGAAGGGAAGAATATCAGCGGGCAACCGTCATTTCCTATCACGGCGGAAACTTTGAAACAGAATTTATCAAGGAAGATTAACATCGAGGAAGATTTACATCGAGGAGAAATAGTAATGCTGGTAAAAATCAAACGCCAGGCCAGCGCGGATTCCGCGCCTTACTGGCAGAGTTTCAACTATGACGGAAGTCCGGATCAGACCGTTGCGGCAGTGCTGGACGCTCTGAATTATACCGACGATGTGTACGATGCCGGCGGTGAACCTGCGCCAAGGATTCTCTGGGAATGCAGCTGCATGCAGAAAATGTGCGGTGCCTGCGCCATGGTCATAAACGGCACCCCTGCCCTGGCGTGCAACGTATTTCTCCGGGACATTCCGGGCGACACCCTTACCCTGGAGCCTCTTTCCAAATTCCCCGTCACAGCAGATCTGGTGGTCGACCGCAGCATCATTTCCCAAAATCTGCAGCGCGCACAGGTCTATCTGGGGAAATACGAAATGGCGGACGCCGGGGAATACGAACACCGTTATGCAGCAGCCAAATGCCTGCAATGCGGACTTTGTCTGGAGGTCTGCCCCAACTATGACCGGGGCGAACAGTTCTTCGGTGCTCTTTTTGCCAACGATATATACCTGACCTGCAGCAGCTCCGAAGACCGGAAAAAAGAACTGCGAAAAGAATATGATACCCATTTCGCGAAGGGTTGCTCCAAGTCGCTGGCCTGCCAGAAAGTCTGCCCCATGGAAATCCCGACCCTCGCATCCATGCTGAAAATGAACGCCCGGCGTTAATCCGGACTGCTGACAGAAAGAAGGGACACCGTTATGGATTCAACATTCCTGAACTGCTACATCTTCATATCCATTCTTATCGCACTGATCGACATTGTGCTTGCCGTCAAATCCTTTCAGAAGAATCAGATTTCCGGGCGTTTTCTGGGCTTTGCCTGCCTGTGTGCCGCGGTGGTGGACATCAGTTACCTGATCAGTATTCTGCAGGATCACTATCTGATTATGTCCATCATGTCCAGCATCTATTTCGTCACCATAGATTTGATGCTGATCAGTCTGCTGATTTTTACCGTGCATTTCACCAAAGGAAAGTTCACGAAGCATGGCATAATTGCGCTGAGTCTTATTAGTTTGTATGCTATTTTTGAGATTGTGGTCTTCGCCATCAACCCGTTCAAAGAGATTGCCATCAGC
>JBJESY010000213.1:0-13460 GCA_051883035.1 Anaerovoracaceae bacterium
CTTCAGCGCCAGAGCAGCGCCCACCGGCTTTCCCTTGTGAAAGAGGGGATAGACGCTGGAAAAACCGGTGACCGAATCCCCTTTATAGGTCAGGGCATTCTGTTCAAAATAGATCATCGGGCGTCCTGTCTGCAGCACGCGGTATACTTCGCTGGTTTCTGCGTTGGATGCCGGGAAGATGTCGAACAGATGCTTGCCGACAATGTCGTCGGCAGTGAAGCTGTAGGTGTCCGGATTGGTGATTTCACAGTAGCGGCAGATACCGTATAACTCACAATATGCCTCCTGTTTATACTATAATATAAAAGATAATCGGACAATAAATTATATAAAAATATAATCTTAGTACGCAGTAATTATAATATATATAAAAATATCCCGTTGCATGACGCCGCCGGCTGCGATATAGTGAAGAAAAGAGAACGCAGAAGCAAATACAGAAGGAGGCACTGCACATGGAAATCAAAATTCTCGGCCGCCGGGATCTGGAACAGGTTCTGGAGATGCCGAAAGTCATTGAAGGCGTAAAAGCCGTATACAAATTAAAATCCCGGGGGGAGACCATGGTCTGGCCCCTGGTGGAGAACCAGTTTGCCGAAAAGAATGCGGTCATGGATATCCGCTCCGGCGGGATTGCAGGCGACATTCAGCTCCATGGGCTGAAAATGCTCAACAGTTATCCGAAAAACGCGGAAAAGGGACTGCCGACGTTTACGGGCATGCTGATGGTTTTTGACTCGGAAACCGGTATGCCGCTGGGCGTGATGGATGCATCCTATATCACCTGCATGCGAACCGGTGCAGCGGGCGCCATCGGCGCACAGGCGCTGGCCCAGCCGGATTCGGAAGTGCTCTTTGTGCTGGGTGCAGGCAAGCAGTCCATCTTTCAGATTGCGGCGACCCTGATTACCATGCCGAAGATCCGAAAAGTGTATATCGCCGATGCGCTGGATCCGGACCACGCAAAATCCTTCGCCCAGGATTGCCCGGCACGTCTTTCGGCGGAATTTGGCCTGGACCGCCCGGACGTGGAATTTGTGGCTGTCACCGACATGGCAGCGGCACTGGGAGAAAGCGACATCGTCATTACCATCACACCGGCGCGGGAACCGGTTCTAAAGAAAGAATGGATCCGCCCGGGCACCCATTTCAGCTGCATCGGCGCAGATATGGCAGGAAAAGAAGAAATCGATCCTCAGCTGTTTGCCGGTGCGAGGATCTATGCCGATGACATTGAACAGTGCATGCAGGTGGGAGAAATGGAGATTCCGGTGAAGACAGGCATCATCGGACGGGATGATATCTGCGGAGAAATCGGACAGGTACTGGCAGGCACCGCAGAAGGCAGAACATCCGCAGACGAGATCACCATCTTCGATGCCACCGGACTGGCTTTGCTGGATCTGGTGACAGCGAAAGCAGCCATTGCACTGGCAGAAGAGAAGCACCTGGGAACCACCGTGGAAATATAGGAGGGAAAACTATGAAAATTGATGATTTTGTGCTGGAAAACTGGCTGAATCCGGCTTGTGACAGTGAGAAAAATAAAGTATACTTAGGGGGAAGCTGTGTGCTGCCCATGACGGTGGAGGAACTCTTTGCACTGACCGGAGAAAACATGGAGACCTTCCTGCACGACCTGAAAAAGATGAACCTTGGGTATGGATATTTTGCGGGAACACCGAGACTGCGAAACGCCGTAGCCGGACTGTACCGGGGCGTATCGCCGGAAGACGTAATCCTGGTTCACGGGGGAACCGGCGCCAACAATACGGTGGTCATGACCCTCGTCGAGCCGGAAGATAACGTGATCTCCGTGGTACCAAACTACCAGCAGTTCGATTCCATCCCCCGGTCCCTGGGCACGGAGGTGCGTCAGGTCCATCTGAAGCCGGAGGCCGGATATAAACTGGACCTGGAAGAAGTGCGGCAGGCGGCAGATGGAAACACCAAGGCCATTCTGTTTACCAATCCCAACAATCCGACGGGATCCCTGCTGAACCTGGAGGAGATGCAGGAGATCGTGGACATCGCCCGCAACGTGGGTGCCTGGGTGATCTGCGATGAAATGTACCGGGGCCTGAAGGAAGAATACATGCCGTCCTTCGCCGATATTTACGAAAAATCCATCGTCACCTGCAGTTCATCGAAAATCTATTCCATGGCGGGAACCCGGGTGGGCTGGATCATTTGCCGGGATCCGGAAATGCGGCAGCAGCTGTTTAACCGCAGATCCTACGATTCCATCTGCGGCGGCGTTTTCGATGAGTGGATCTTCGCCATTGCCCTGGAGCATGCAGATAAGATCTACGCCAGAAGCCGGAAGATCGTGAACGAAAACAAGTCCAAGGTGGACCAGTGGCTTGCGGGCCATAAATATCTGCATCAGTATGCTGAAGCCTGGGGAACTACTTATCTGATCCATTACGATCTGGATGTGGATGCGCAGAAATTCTGCGATGACCTGCTGGATCGCAAGGGTGTGCTGGTCTGCCACGGCGACTGCTTCTATCTGCCTCACACCTTCCGTCTGTCCCTGTCCCATGCGGAGCATCTGGAAGAAGGTTTGCGCCTCATCGACGAGTACATGGATGAGCTGGTGGCAGAGGGCGTGGGCCTGCACACAGAAAAATAAAGCAGAGCGAAAAAAGGAGAGTATGGTATGACAGAGCGAAAAGAGCGGGAAATCCGGCCTCTGAAACCGGAAAACATGGCGGACTACATCGACATTTACCTGAATGCCTATCCGGCAGGAAAGGATCTGTCGGACCAATGCCGCCAGAAGTATTACGACCGGAATCTGCAGTCCCTGCTGGAATATGACCATGTGAATTTTTACGGTATGTTTGAAAAAGACAGCAGCAATGGCAGCAATGGCGGCGATGGCAGCGAGACCCTCATTGCCATCATGAAGCTGATCGATTTCGACATCAACCTGTTCGGCGAAATGAAGAAGGCCTGCGGCCTCATGGCTCTGGGCGTCCATCCTCTCCATAAGAAAAAAGGCGCCGCCCGGGACATGGTGCGGTTCTTTGAAAAGTATACGACGGAGTCGGGTGCGGCGGTGGCCATGCTGCTGCCGTTCCGGATGGACTTTTACCGGAAGCTGGGATACGGCTGTGGCACCCGGCTGGACGAATACCATATCCGGACGGAGTATCTGCCGGAATGCCGGGACATTTCAGCCCTGCGTTTCCTGGGCCGGGATGAAGTGGATCAGGTGGTGGAATGCTACCGCTGGTTCGTGGAGAAAAATCACGGTGCAGTGTGCAAGTTTGAAGAGGAAATCCGGGATATGCGCGCCGATGACGATATCCGCCGTCTGGGCTGTTTCCGGGGAGACCGGCTGGCAGGCTATGCGGCGTTTACCTTCGTCAATACTTCAGATTGCAACTATACCCTGAACCGGATGGATGTGAAAGAACTGGTTTACGAGGACGCCGAGGTGCTCCGTCAGCTGCTGGGCGGCCTGCGGATGCAGAGCGACCTGGCCCAGTCCGTGATTCTGCGCAGCGGAGAGCCGGACCTTTATCATCTGCTCCAGAGCTGTCAGGACATGAGCGGCAACTATATCGACTTTGGCTTTCTGCAGACCAACGTATCCGCCGTGGGCACCATGTACAAAATCCCCGATGTGAAGCAGTTCGTGGAGGCAGCGTCCCACCGCAAGTTCCCGCCGGATGCACTGACGACAGGGTTCTGCGTGGAGGACGAGCTGGCAGGTACGGAGAGCCGGTTTACCCTGCTCTTCGCAAAATCCGCTGACCCGAACGTCAGTCACTGGTCTTACGATGATTCCCGGCATGCATACGAGGGGGCAGATGTCCATGTGTCCTGCCGGCTGTCGGATTTCAGCAGCCTGCTCATGGGCAGCGCCGAATTCGGCGGCCTGGTGCGCCTGGGGGTCATGAAGGTTTCCGATCCGGCATGGACCGGCCGGCTGGACCGGCTGCTGCACGCGGAGCAGAAGCCGTTTACCAATACGGATTATTGATGAAGGTGGAAAAAACATGAAACAGAACCTGCTGACCTGACCTGATTTACGTTTTGCTCCTGCTTTATTCTTGTAATATTTGCGTTTTATTTCCGTTTTACGATGATATGCTTGCATAAAACGAAATAAAGTGGTAAAATATAGAGAGGAAGGGAGAGACGAAAATGACAACGGAAGAATTCATCGACCTGCTGAACCAGATTCAAAAAAGAAAGTGCGAAACCAGTACTCTGGAACTGAAGAGTGCTGAGGCAGGATGTCCAAAGAGGCTGTACGATACCCTTTCCAGCTTTTCGAATCAGGATGAAGGCGGAATTATTGTATTTGGAATAAAAGAAGAGGAAAATTACAGAGAAGCAGGTGTATATGATGTACAGGATTTGCAGCGAAAAGTGAACGAACAGGCACTGCAGATGGAGCCTGTCGTGCGTCCTGTGCTTACCATAGCGGAAAAGGACGGAAAATTCTTTGCAGCTGCAGAGATTCCTGGTATGGATCTGGCAGAACGTCCTTGCTTCTATCGCGGTCACGGGCGGTTAAAAGGTTCGTTTGTCCGTGTCGGCGACAGTGATGAACCGATGACCGAGTATGAGATATACAGTTATGACGCTTTTCGAAAAAAATATCAGGATGATATCAGATCGGTCGAGCGGGCGAGCCTGACTGCACTGGATCAATCTGCCCTGCACCTTTATCTGGATAAGCTGAAGCAGGGGAAACCGAAGCTTTCGAATCTGAACGACAGGGAAATATGTGAGCTGATGAGCATTAGCCGGGACGGAAAGGTGACTCTGAATGCGGCACTCCTGTTTAGCCCATATCCGCAGGCATATTTCCCGCAGCTTTGTATCACTGCGGTATGCGTGCCGGGAAAAGAGATTGGAGAATACGGCGCAGAGGGAGAACGGTTTATTGACAATAAACGAATTGAGGGAACGATTCCGGACATGCTGCAGGAGGCACTCCAGTTCGTGCGAAAGAATATGCGGACGAAGACTATCATCGATCCGGCGACGGGACTGCGGGAAGATAAAACGGACTATCCAATCACTGCAGTGCGGGAAGCAATCATCAACGCACTGGTTCATCGTGATTACAGCATGCATACGGAAGGTATGCCGATTCAGCTGCTTCTTTTCGAGGATCGAATGGAGATTCGAAATCCGGGCGGAATCTATGGAAGGATTCAGATTAACCAGCTTGGAAAGGTGCAGCCTGATACGAGAAACCCGGTTCTCGCCAGCACACTGGAGGTGATGGGTATCACGGAAAACCGGTATTCCGGCATTCCGACCATCCGGAAGGCAATGCGGGAATACGGCCTGCCGGAGCCTGTTTTTTCTGAGGAACGAGGAAGTTTCGTCGTTCGGTTCTGCAAAGAGCAGGAACGGGCTGTTCAAAAAAACGCACAGGCATTCCCCGCGACCTACAGGGATGGAGGACTGCTTACATTTTGTGAGATACCACGCAGCAGAGACGAAATCTGTGCATTTCTCAATCTGAAATCGAAGACCTATGTGATCCGGGAATACGTAGCACCACTGCTTGAAGAGGGTGTGCTGGAGATGATGATTCCGGATAAACCACGAAGCGAGAAGCAGCGGTATGTAACGTCCGGAGCGAATCGAATGAGGTAAGAAAGAATCTGGGAAAAGAAAGGAAAAGCAGCATGTTAAGCGCAATCGAAAGTGCAGTCGGCTGGGCGGTGGATCCGGTCAGGACGGCGCTAATCATCATTGATATGGAAAAGGCTTTCGTGGAGCCGGAGGGAGGCCACTGTATCGCCATGGCCAAGGCAACGGTGCCTGCCTGCAACCGGGCGGCAGAGGAAGCCCGGGCAGCAGGGATTCCGGTGTTCTGGGTGAAGCGGATCTACCGGCAGGACGGCAGTGATGTGGAATTTACCCGCTATCCGGTCTGGGATGCAGCCGGCCGGCCGCTGGGACCGGATTCCACCGGTGCAAACAGCATCGAGGAACCGGAAGGCCTGGTACGCCGGCCAGAGGACTATGTGATCATCAAGCCGCGGTGGAGCGCATTTTTCCAGACGGAACTGGACCTGATCCTCCGCCGGAAAAAGATCGACACCGTGATTCTCACCGGAACCACCACCCCCAACTGCGTGCGGACCACCTGTTATGATGCCATCTCCCTGGACTATCACACGGTGATCCTGGAGCAGTGCTGCTCCTCCAATACACCGGAAATTCAGAATGCCAATATGGAAGACATGGAGCGGGTCGGTGCCGTTATCGTGCGCAGCTGGCCGGAGCGGGCGTAAAAGAGCTCATAAGAAAACCATAAGAGAAAATACAGCCTACAGCAGGCTGTATTTTTTTAGTTTGTTGTAAAGGGTCTGACGGGACAGCTTCAGCTCGGATGCAGTTTTCGAGATGTTATAGCGGTTCCGCAGCAGAGCTGTTTTCATAATCTCCTTTTCCAGAATTTCAAGCTGGGATTCCAGAGAAGTTCCAGGCTTGATAAAGGCTTCCACCGCCAGCTGGGTGCTGGAAAGAACCTGTTCCTGGGAAACGATGGCTTCCATGGTACGCTGATTGAACATATAGGTCGGCAGGTCGTGGATGGTGATCTCCCCGTCCAGCTTGATGGTACAGGCGTATTCGATGACGTTTTTCAGCTCGCGGACATTGCCATCCCACGGATAGGCCTGAAAATAGGCGGCAACCTCGGGATCCAGCCCTTCCACATTATGGCTGAGGCGCTGATTGTACTGATTGATGTAATGCTCGCAAAGCAGAGGAATGTCGTCGCGGCGCTCCCGCAGGGAAGGGATGGAGTAGTTGGTTACATTGAGTCGGTAGAACAGGTCCTTTCGGAAGGTGCCTTCCTTTACCATCATGGCCAGGTTTTCGTTGGTGGAAGCCAGGATGCGGACATCGATTTCCCGCTCCTCATTCTCGCCGATTCTGCGGATACTGTTGTTTTCAATGGCGCGCAGGAGCTTACCCTGCAGATCGAGAGAAAGGGAGTTGACTTCGTCCAGATACAGGGTACCGCCGTTTGCCACTTCGAAGAGGCCGGATTTGTCGATGGCCCCGGTGAAGCTGCCTTTGGAGGAGCCGAACAAAATACTTTCCATCAGGTTGTCCGGGATGGCGGCACAGTTTTGAATGAAAAACGGTTTGCCGCGGCGGGGACTGTTGGCGTGGATCGTATGGGCGATGAGTTCCTTTCCTGTCCCGGTTTCGCCGTAGATCAGCACGTTGGAGCTGCTTTTGGCGATCATGCGCAGGGTGTCAAAACTATCGAGAAAGGCGCTGTTCTGTGTAATGATGTCTTCGAAATCGTACTTGGATGTGATTTTGGAGCGTTTTTTTCTCTGACTGTTCTCGCCGATTTCCACAGAGAGCACCATGCAGCCGATGACTCCTGTTTCGTTGATCAGAGGATAAGCGGAGTTGATGGATTTTTTCGGTATGCCGTTGACTTCGAAGAACTGGATCTCATTCAGGATGGGCTGCTTCTTGTCTATGGCCTTGAAGACAGTAAAATCCTCCCGCTTGAAGAACGGGTACAGGTCGAAAATCGTGCGGCCGATGGCTTCTTCGTCCCGCATCATGTTGATCTGGTCGTTGTAGTCCTGATAGAACAGCACTTTACCATGGACATCGATGATCAGAATGGAGTCTGTCTGGTTGAACAGTTCTTTGAATACTTTGTCGGTGGATTGCATGAAGGCACCTCCTGGTTCCGTAAGAATATCTGATTATAGCATAGGCCTGTACAAAAAACAAGACAAATTGTCAAAAAATCATACAAAATGTCAATTTTGAGATAAGGCGTAAAGAAGCGGGAGAACGATGCGGGAGAAAAAATCTATCGCCGGAAAAAGCGGGAAAGCAGGAAAAAACAAAAAGCCGGGCGAAAAGATTTTGCGGAGAAAACAGGTTGGCACGGTATTTGCTATATATAGGGGTGTGATAAATACTTATGCAGGAGGAATGTATAAAATGGATAAGTTAAAATATGGAATTTTAGGTTTAAACTATGATACGGAAGCAGGAAGAGGATGGCCGGGCGCCAGATATGCACCCAACAGCATCCGCAATGCCATGAGCGGCATCATGAACCGGATGGAAGACGGATTCCTGTTTGATGTGAATGAAAACCGTCTGGTGGATTACAACAAGATTGACCTGAAAGACTTCGGAAACTGCGACGAAATCGTCCATTATGACCACTTCCAGGCACTGAAGGACATGGCGGAAGAAATCAAAAAGGTCATGGCGGAGGGATATAAGCCGATCCTGCTGGGCGGCGACCATTCCGTGACCAATGCCGGCTTCATGGCAATGCATGATGTGGCAGACGGAAAAATCGGCATTATCGACTTTGATGCACACCTGGATCTGAAGGTGGATTCTCCGGTGCAGGGCAGATATTCCGGCTCCAGCGAGATTCGCCGGGCCAGTGAAATGGAAAAATATGATGCCCGTCATATTGTAGAAATCGGACCGAGAGGGTATAATTATCCAGAACATTATCATTTCATTAAGGACAGCGGTCTGAATATTTTCACCGTGCGGGATGTGAACCGCCTGGGTGTGGAAGAGATCGCAAAACGTACCATCGAACTGGTTCGTCAGGATACGGATTATGTGTACATGACAGTGGATATTGACGCGCTGGATATGGCCTATGCCATCGGTTCCGGCGGGCAGGAGCCGGCAGGTCTGACCCACTTCCAGTTGTCCGACTTAATCCGGGCATTTGCACCGTATGTGGATGCCGTGGACTTCGTGGAAGTGAACCCGATGACAGATCACCGCGAACTGACCAGCCACGTATGTGCGAACCTTATTCTCGACTATATCGCTGCCGGTTATTATGCCAGATTTGAAAAATAACCGGAAAACCGCTTAGAAAGCAGGTGAATCAATGAAAATTATCAATCGCATCAACCGGGTCATCGTCCGGATTGAAGAATGGATTTTGGCCTTCAGTGTGCTGGCTATGGCTGTAACGCTGATCGCCAATGTCATCGGCAGATTTGCCTTTGGCAAGGGTGTATACGCCGCAGAAGAAATCGGGCAGTACTGTATCTATGCCATTACCTTCATCGGACTGAGTTACGCAGTGACCACGGGGAAGCATATCAACATGCTGGGGCTGTTTGACATGATGCCAAAGCAGATCCAGAAGGCAGATGCCCTGCTGATTTCGGCAGTGACCGGCATCACCATGGGTGTTCTGTCCGGCATTTCCTTCAAGTATGTGGCCACGCTGCAGATGATGGGCAAGGTTTCCATCAATCTGCATGTCCCGACGTGGATCGTCGTTGCAGTCATCGGCTGCGGTTTCCTTTGTGCATGCCTGCAGTATATTCTGGTATTCATAAAGAATCTCCGGGAAAAGGAAATCTACCTGGGACTGGACGCACCGTATGTTCCTGATTTCAGAAGAGAGGAGGCGGGAGAAAAATGTTAGCAGTATTACTGATCATCATGTTCGGATGTCTCCTGCTGGGCTTTCCGATGTTCATGTGTATGGTTCTCAGTGCCACGGTGGCGATTCTGGGGTTCCTGGGCACCATGCAGCCGACCGCCATCATCCAGCAGCTCATGGGCGGCATCAATTCTTTCGCCCTGCTGTCCATTCCGTTATTTATCTTTGCGGCGGACATCATGAGTGCCGGCCATACGGCCAGAAGACTGGTGGACTTCGTAAAGGCCTTTATCGGGCATATTCACGGCGGTCTGGGTGTGACCCTGGCCGGTACATGTACTTTGTTCGGTGCCATTTCCGGATCTTCCCAAGCGACGGTTGTTGCCATCGGTAAGACTCTGCGTCCGCAGATGCTGGAAGCACATTACAGGGAATCAGATGTGGACGGACTGATTGTTTCCTCTGCCAATATTGCAGCCCTGATTCCGCCAAGTGTGACCATGATCATGTACAGCGTGGTTACCGGAACCTCTGTGGGTGAAATGTTCATCGCGGGGATCGGACCGGGCATTCTGCTCTTCATACTGTTTTCCCTGTATCAGTATATCCACGCAAGAAAGCTGAATACGCCGCGGGAAAAGAAGACAACCTGGGCGGAAAAGGGAAATGCCTTCGTGAAGGCCATACTGCCTCTGGGCTTTCCGGTGATCATCGTGGGAAGCATTTATTCGGGCATTGCCAGCCCGACGGAAGCCGCAGCGATTTCCGTGCTGTATGCGGGACTGCTGGAGATGGTGGTTTACCGGACGGTAAAAATCAGGGATCTGGGCAAAATCGCCCTGTCCACCGGTGCAGTTACGGCCACCCTGTTTATCCTGCTGGCCAGCGGTCAAGTGTTCTCTCTGGTACTGACCTATGCCAACGTGCCGCAGCTGATTGCCAGCGGTGTGCTTGGAGCCAACCCGTCCATGACAACGATCCTGCTCTGGGTTACGGTATTCTTCTTTATCGCAGGCATGTTTGTAGACCCGCTGATCGCAGTTGTGGTTGTCACGCCGATCTTTTTCGAACCTGCCATGGCGGCGGGCATCGATCCGATCTGGCTGGGCATTATCATTACGATCCAGTGCATCCTGGGGGCCATTTCACCGCCGTTCGGATGCAACATTTTCACAGCCTGTGCGGCCTTTGACGTGCCGTACACGAGAGTAATCCGGGGATTGCCTCCGTATCTGATCATCATGATTGCGTTATCCGTATTCCTGATTTTCTGTCCGCAGGTAATCACCTTCTACAGGTTGTTTATTTAAGCTATTTCATCCGTTGAAATAAATAAAAAATTGAGATGAGAAAGGAACAAAAGAAATGAAAAAGAAATTATTCGCATTACTGATGTGCCTCCTGATGGTATCTCTGCTGTTTGCCGGCTGCGGTGGAAGCGGAACAGAAAATGAAGGCGGAGATAATGCCGCTGCAGATGGCGAACAGGTTGTATGGAAGTTAGCACACCAGGAAACAACCGGTACCGTTTTTGATATGTATGCACACCACTTTGCTGATTTAGTTGCGGAAAAGTCCGGTGGCAGAATCAGTGTTGAAATTTATCCGGTAGGACAGCTTGGGGATACCGGAACGCAGGTGGAAATGCTCATGAACGGCGGTATCCAGCTGGGAATCTTCGCTTCCGGAGATGTTGGCGACATGTTCCCTGCCGTACAGGCATTATCCTTAAACTTCGTATTCTCCGACGACAACGCAGTCAATGCAGACGTATTGACAAAGGGTGATGCAACTGCATACCTGAATGAAATGTTTGCAACCAAAAACCTGGTGACTTATGACTGGTTCACCCTGGGCAACATGCAGTGGGGTTCCACCAAGCCGCTCCGCACGATGGACGATTTCAAGGGATTCAAGATGAGAATCATGGCTTCCCCGATCATTGCTGCAAATTATGAAGCATTCGATGCTGCACCTACACCGCTGGCATTCACCGAAACCTATTCCGGCCTGCAGCTGAAGACCGTAGAAGGTACCGAACAGCCGATGAATGCCATGGAAGAAATGAAGTTCTATGAAGTGATCGACTATATCACCATGTCCAACCACTCCCAGATGGCATCCTTCATATCCATGAACAAAGAGTTCTATGAAGGCTTATCTGATGAAGATAAGGCCATGCTGGAAGAAATCAAGCCGGAAATGGAAGAGTATGCACTGGCAACATTGGAGCAGGTACTGGGAGAAAAAGAAGCTGTTATTAAAGAAAACAAGCCGGAACTGGAATTCATCGAATTAACCGATGAAGAAAGACAGGCTTTCGTTGAAGCTAGCCTGCCGGTAAGAGACAGAATCGAAGAATTCGGCGGCGAAGAAGCCAAGAAAGTTCTGGATCTGATTCTGGCCGATGTGGAAAAGTTCGACAAATAATCAAATAGAAATTTCCAGGATATATATCAATAGAGGAAAGAGCCGCCTTATCCTTTCAGAGAGGAGGACGGCTCTTTTTTCAAAGGAACAGGTATAAGAAGTCGAAAGGTGAAGTTATGAGAAAACTGAGACAGGAAGTGGATGTGCCTCTTGCGGCAGTGACCCACGATGTGGAGGAAATCAAACGGGAATATTACAGATATAAGGGGGAGGCCCTGGTAAAGAAGCTGAAAAAGAACTTTTTTGAGGCATATTATGTGGAGAACCGGGAAGAGGCAGGCCGGCTGATGGATACACTGATCCCCGACGGCAGCATCATCGGTGTGGGAGACTCTCACAGCTTCTATGAGCTTCAGATGGAAGAGGAACTGAAAGAGAGAGGCTGTCGCCTGATTCCCAACGTGGCGGCATTGAATCTGCACAGCTATAACAGTGAAGAATACGGCTATGTGAAGGCACCTACCAGGGAAGCGGCCAGAGATATTCTGGCGGACTATCTGACCAGCGATGTATTTGTGCTCAGCGCCAATGCCATCACCATGGAAGGTGAGATCATCAACGTGGATGGTGTGGGAAACCGGATCGCAGGAAGCCTCTATGGTGCGGACCGGATCATTATGGTTGTCGGTGTGAATAAGATCGTCCAGAACGAAGCAGAAGCCAGATCGAGGATCTCCAATCTTGCCGCACCGATGAACAAAATCAAATACGGCGAGGTATGCGCCAGCGTCCTTTCGGGCAAATGCGTGAAGTGTGCTTCGGAGGAGAGGTTCTGCAATATTACAACAATCCTCCATAAGAAACCCATCGAGTCGGATTATCATATCATTGTTGTGGGAGAAGAACTGGGATTCTGAGAAATATTCCACAGGCAGCCACAGGGCACCACTGTATTAGTGGCAGAAGTGTCGACAGGAGCAGATTAATCCACCTTCTCATAGTCCTTCGCCAGATTGGAATGCAGTGCCTCGCATTCGGCGTCAGATAACCCGATACTCTTCATATAGCGCTTGGCGGCAGCGGCCAGGTCTACCTTGGCCAGATCCGTGTTATCGGAAGAGCCGGTAATCATCCGCAATGTGGAATCGATATTGCTGTTCTTAACTGCGATGTACTGCTCGCTGCCTTTCTCCAGGTGATAGTAGTTGATATAGGTTTGCATGTAGTCCTCCACCACCTGGTCATAGGACGCGCCCATGTAGCAGGCCAGCAGAGCGGAAACAAAGCCTGCCCGATCCTTTCCCTCATCGCAGTGAACCAGATAGGGACCCTCATTGGCGGTGAAAAAGTGCAGGCCCTCCGCCAGACCGTCCTGAAAGTCCTCCGCAGCAAAGTCTAAGCTCAGGTTCAGTGCTTTCACCTTACCTGCCTGATACAGCGACGCATAATAAGGAGAATCAAAGTCCTCCTGGGCCATATAGCCGGTGATATCCGTATCGGAGTTCGCCAGGTTCATCACCGTCTGGATACCGTTAGACTCCACAAAGTCATCGGCATAGGCAGCACGGCCCAGGTCATTATTGATGGGACTGCTGCTGCGGAACAGGGTGTTCTTGCCCAGGTCACCGGCAGCGATGTTGCGGAAGTTTGCGAAAATCTGGTCGGAATCGTAGTCCGCACGGTCGTTGGT
>JBJESY010000214.1:0-2515 GCA_051883035.1 Anaerovoracaceae bacterium
TCCGGTCCTCCATGATGCCGGTAAGCCGGGCCTATCCGATGGATCAGCTGCTGGATGCCTGCCGGCAGTACACGAAAAAGACATCCCGGCGGATCACCTTCGAATACACTCTGGTGAAGGGCGTCAACGATCAGCCGCATCATGGGGAGGAACTGGCGAATAAACTCAGAGGCATGCTTTGCCATGTGAATCTGATTCCGCTGAACGCGGTGAAGGAGAGCGGCCTTCATACCACGGAGCGAAAAGATGCGGAGCAGTTCCGTGATTTACTGGAAGCAAAAGGGATTCCTGCAACCATCCGCAGAGAGCTGGGAGACGATATCGACGGGGCCTGCGGGCAGCTGCGGCTGACAAACTGCAGAAAAGGTGGAAAAGAGTCAAAAGAATTCTGAATTTACCGTTGAATTGATGCGGGATTTAGTATATAATGAAAAAAATGCTCCTCGACGAGCGGGGAAGACAAACTTAGGAGGCGATTTACCATGGTTAAATTATTAGTGGGACATAAAGGCAGCGGAAAGACAAAACAAATGATTGACATTGCAAACAGCACGGTGGAAACCAGCAAGGGCAGCGTCATCTTTATTAATAAGAATCACAGACTCATGTATGATCTGAAGTACAGAATCAGAGTTATCTGCATGGAAGATTTTGAACATATCACCAACTGTGATGAATACATTGGATTCCTGTACGGAATCATCAGTTCCGACCACGATATCGAAACGATCTTTATCGACAGCATCTTAAAGCACGCAGATTTCAAGATCAGCGATCTGCCTGAATTTATCGCAAGACTGAAGGACATCTCCAAGAACTACGGCATGGACTTCGTGGTAAGCGTAAGTGCAGAAAAGGAAGAAATGATCGGTGTTGATTTCGAAGGCTGCGAAATTCTCAACTAACTGCTGAATGTACTGCTTTCTATGGCGGTGGCTTTGCCATCGCCTGTTTTGCTTTTTGGAATTTTCTTTTCTGGGAATCGGGGAACCAAATCGGGGAATAACAGATATGGGAGGAAATGAAACAGATGAATTCAAAACAGATAAACCTGGAACAGATTGAAAGAACTCTTTCGGAACGGCGTGTCGGTGCCGTCGACGGAAGAAAATATTTCAGCGTGATGCTGCTCCTGGTGCAGGGGGAGAAGGGTCTTCGAATCCTCTTCGAACAGCGATCCAGAAAGATGAAAACTCAGCCGGGCGACGTGTGCTTTCCGGGGGGGAGGATTGAACCGGATGAAACGCCGCTGGAGTGCGCCTTAAGGGAGACAGAAGAGGAAATCGGTATCGGCAGGGAGCAGATCCGGGTTCTGGGTCAGTTTGATACGCTGTATGAGATTTCAGATATCACCATGTATACCTTCGTGGGTGCGGTTGAAGAGGATGCACTGCAGCACCTGAAGTTGAACCCTGCTGAGGTGGAAACGGTGTTTACGGTGCCGTATGAATTTTTCCTTGAGACGGAGCCTCTCAGCTATACGTACGACATCGTACAGAAGGTGGAGGACTTCCCTTACGAGGCGGCCGGCATCCGTCCCGATTACAAGTGGCGCGTGGGCAAAAAAACAATCCCCGTGTATCACTACGGGGATGGGGATGAACGTCAGATCATCTGGGGAATGACCGGACGGATTGTCAGCTGGTTCGTCAGCGAGCTGGAACGCATGAACTGCGTGAACGACGCAGAGCACATCGGCCTATAATTCCGCTTCGCCGAATTCCAGAGACAGATTGTAATTTTCGTCCAGGCTGTCCTGAATGACCCTGACAATCCGGGGCCAGTCCCGGCCCAGGCTTACCTCCAGGATTTCCGCACCCAGAATTCGCAGGGTGGTAAAGCTGGAAATTGTGGTCAGGGCATCGTGCATGGCGTCCAGGTTGGATGCCATAAGAATGCCGCCCGGAAGCTGCTTTCTGACCGCTTCGAAAAACTCTTCCCGGTCACCGATGAGGCTGCCGTCGATGGTGATGATCCGAATGTCTTCTGCCATAATATCTTTTACTCCTCTCCGTACAGCAGGGTAAATGTTTCATAATGATCTGCTGTGTAATAAATCAGACCGTCATCGGAAAAGACGATGCGCTCGGCACCGCGTCGGTCCGCCCCAAGTGTGTTGATATCGCATTCATAATAGGTTCTGCCGTCTTTTTCCGGTAGATTTCCCTCATAATTTCCAAACCTGTCACCGCCGATGCACATGCCCGGTGCGTATGGTTCCAGAGAACCGCCTTCCCAGCCCAGATCCCGGGCTTCTTTTTTCGTGATGAAATTCTCCGGCAGCCGGCCGTAGGCGATGAGATATGCCGACACATCTTCCGCGGAAGTATAGCTGCCGGCGGGATCCGGTGCCGTCTGGCTGACAGCAGAGTCAGATCCTGTATCGGAAACGTCTTCTGTTCCGGAATCTGCCGGCGCACATGCAAACAGAACCGTAAAAAGAAGAAGAAAGACCGTCAGCAGGGACAGCTTCTTCAAAATGCTTTTTTTCATGTTCAAATCCTTTCCTTTTGTC
>JBJESY010000215.1:0-2494 GCA_051883035.1 Anaerovoracaceae bacterium
TCGGCGGATTCGAGCAGCCGGTGCGGCAGTATCTGATGGAGCAGGCCCGGCCTTTCGCCGACGAGATGAAAACAGATAAAATGGGGAATCTGCTGGTTTACCGTCAGGGTACCGTGCACCTGGAAAAACCGCTGATGCTGATGGCCCACATGGATGAACCGGGATTCCTGGTGGAAAAGATCACCGATGACGGTATGGTACAGCTGGCAGGCGGCAGGATGAATGCCCGGGCGCTCATCGGCAAGCAGCTGGAAATCCATGATCGTCGCGGTATAGTGTACGGGGCTGCCGGCATGAAGGCGGAGCATATGCAGACGCCGGAAGAGCAGAAAAAGACACCGGACCTTTCCCGTCTTCTGATTGATATCGGATGTTCATCCAAAGAAGAGGCAGAGGCAAAAGTCCGTCTGGGAGATGTGGCTGTACCGTTGGTGGAACCGGAGCTTCTGGGCATGCCGGAATCGGCAGACGTGTCAGAACTGCCGGAAGGCCGGATGATGACAGGACGGGGTCTTGCCAGCCGGGGTGGCTGCGCAGTGCTTCTGAAACTGCTGGAAGAAAAACCTGCCTGTGACTGCTGGTTCGTGTTTGCCGTCAGCGGAGAAAACTGGACCCTGGTACCGGGAAAAGGCGGCATGCTGGCAGCCCGGCTGCTGGACCCGGCTAAGGCAGTGCTGCTCCACGGCGTGGATACCGGCGAAGGACCGGGCGTTCCGGCAGAAGAGATTTCCTGCCGGTGCGGCGACGGAGCAGCCATTTCCCTTGCCGATGCAGATTTCGTCTTTGACCGGGCGCTGCGGGAGACAGTGACATCCGCGGCAGATCAAAAAGGGGTCAGGTGGCAGTTCAATTACGGCAGCAGTCAGGTGACCGGGGCTGGACGGCTGGCTTCGGCCCAAACCGGATGCCGCGTGCTTCCGGTCAATCTGCCGGTACGGTATCTGCAGAGTGCGGCAGGGGTCTGCTGCCTGGACGACCTTGAGGGCATGACAGAGATTTGCCGGCTGATGATGGAAAGGGCAGGTGAGTGCAATGAATAAAAGTGAAATGCTGTGCATGCAAAAGGCTCTATGTACTGCGGCTATGCCGTCGGGCTTCGAATCCCCTCAGGCAGCGATAATTGCAGACTTCGCAAAATCCATCGGCTGCACGGTGCAGCGTGATGTCCTGGGGAATCTGTTCTGCTCCAGGAATACTGTTTCCGGCGGCGGACTGATGATTGCAGCGGCCATGGATGTGAAAGGATTTCTGGCGACGCATATTGCAGAGGGAAAGGTTCGGTTTCAGACCATCGGATCCTTCGAAAAGCCGGAAAAACTGGTGAACCAGCCGGTACGGTTTGAAAACGGCGTACGAGGCGTAATACGGAATATCCGCAGCGAAGATGGCACCTGTGGAGAAAACAGCACCTGCGAAGAGAAAACGGCAGAGAAGAAAAAAGACGTGAAGCTGGAAGACCTGTACATCCAGATCCAGGAATCTGCAGTAAGGACCGGAGATGCGGCTGTTCTGGATGGAGAGATAAAAGAACTGGAACAGGGTCTGGTGCAGGCACCTCATGGAGCGGATCTGGCAGGCTGCCTGGCTGTACTGGACGCCATGGAGCGACTGCAGAAGGATGCCGCTGCTGAAGATGTGACCTTCGTATTTCTGGCGCAGCATCAGCCGGGACGAATGGGACTGCGGGCAGCGGTGAAACGGGTGTCACCGGAAACCTGCATTCTCTGCGGAGGCGCAGAGGCCGCTGCGGCAGCGGGAGAAGACGAAAGGCGTGAAGCAGAAAAGAATCCTTCGGAAGAAAAATATCCTGTGGATGTGGGAATCGGTGCCGGCCCTGTCATCCGTTTCCGTGAAAAGCTGCAGGCCAGTGACGAGGGAACCTGCAGTCGACTGATCCGGGCCGCAGAGCAGGCCGGAATCGCCTGGCAGGGAGAAGCCCGGAACCGGGATATGAGCGGGGCCATCGAAGCCATGTCCGCCGGAAGCCGACCGGGCGTCGGCTGGCTGGGCGTGCCGATACGAAATGCCGGACCATTCGAAGGGGTTTACAGCATGGACGAAGTGAGCCGGTGCGGCCAGGTGCTGGCGGCACTGTGCAAACTGGAAGAAGAGAAAAACAGATCTTGACGAAAGAGGGCGGATGTGCAGATACGGATTCTGCATATCCGCCCTTTCTTCAATAATCTGCAAAAATCGCAATTTGTTTTTTGGAGATATACTACAAAATCGCAATTTTTGTGAAGTATTTTGAACGGAATCTAATCCCACGACCGGGATAAAAAAATTGACTTACATCCAGAAACTGATTAAAATAAAGGCAGGAATATGAATCACCGCTACTGCGGGAAGCGATTCCGAGAGAGGGGAAAGTTCTGCATGAAAAAGTATGAAAATTTCTGCGCCGCTCTGTCAAACATGAAAGATATTTTTGATTACGAAGAGCCCTATGATAATGTAGTACGTATGGGACTGGTGAGGTTATATAAAATCTGTT
>JBJESY010000216.1:0-2490 GCA_051883035.1 Anaerovoracaceae bacterium
GCAGCTGGGCCGTGGCCTGCTAAAGACAAACGATAAGGAATACGTGCGGATCTTTACGACTATATTACGCAGAATTAAACGAGTGACGATGGATTTTGAGGAGAAACGAAGAATTATGAAAACAATACATGTAGTTGCTGCTATCATTCGCCGGCAGCAGGGGGATACGGTAAAGATTTTTTCGACCCAGAGAGGGTATGGAGAGTTCAAGGGCGGCTGGGAGTTTCCCGGCGGAAAGATCGAGCCGGGCGAGACGCCAGAGCAGGCACTGGTGCGGGAGATTCAGGAGGAACTGAACATAACGGTGCAGGTGGGCCGCCTGGTGGACATGGTGGAATATGACTATCCAGCCTTTCATTTGTCCATGCACTGCTTCATTTGCGAACTGGCAGAGGATGATTCGCATCTGGAACTGCGGGAGCATGAGGCTGCCCGGTGGCTCGCGCGCCAGGACATGGATTCTGTCGACTGGCTGCCTGCGGATCAGGGCGTGGCGGACAAGCTGAAGGCGGATGATGCGGTGTGGGGATATGCGCTTTAGATTGATGAACCGGAATGACGGTATTCATTCAGCAGTGATTTCAAAGCCTCCTGCAGAACCTGAGAAAAATTCACGTTATGCTCCAGCGCCAGGGCGTTAAGCCAGGCAGGCAGAGTAACGGTGCGGTTTACAGAGCGATTGTTCTCAGCCATGCGGATGGATGGCATGTAAACGTCAATGACAGAAGCACATTGATTTTCACCAACAGTGATTTCTGAAATTGGTGTCGGTGCTGGAATTTCTTCTTCATCTTCTTCCAGACCAAACATGACGCACCCCAGCAATTCACGAGCTGAAAGAAATGCATCATTGTTGTCAACACCGCTGGTGGCACAGTCCAGATCTGGAAAGACCACGGCGATTTCCTGTCCGGGTTCATAGGTGAAAATTGCAGGATAATAATATCGATCAGGCTTTTTCATGTGGAAAACCTCCATTCAGATTAACTTCTATTTAAAATGCAGACCGGATTGGCGTTCAATGCTCTTCAGGGTAGCGACAGGGATATCCCGATCAGGATGCTTGATTGTAACTCGTCCCTTTTTCTCTGGATGCTTGAACTGATGGTGGCTTCCAACGACATTTACTTCATACCATCCGTCTGCGATAAGAATACCGATAATTTCTCTTGAAGAATAACTTTTCATGAAATCCTTTCTATTATGATAGCAAATATAATTATATTTGTCAAACTGTTCCGCATATGATTTTGTGGAAATTATTTAAGTTAATGGTAATAATAGCATAGCACATTTGAAAAGTGACATCAAAGGTAAATTTACAACAAATTCCAGCACGAATCGACGAAATTCAACAGAAAAACCATTGCAATTCCCGGTCGATTCCAATATGATAGACATGAAAGACGTGTCACCAAAACCGGAACCATTTTCATAACCATAGCGAAACTCACAGAAAGCAGGAAAACACTTGAAATACCTGGAACCTATAACGGAAACTTCATATTTGTCTGCGATCAATGCACCGCAGTACCGGAGAATCATGCGAATCTTTTTCAATGAATACGAAAAGATGCATTTTCAGTTGTATAAAGAAGATGTGCTGGAACGGATGCGGGAGGATGAGCTCTATGCGGACTATTCCATGGATCAGCTGAAGCTGGATCTGGATGCACTGGTGAACTGGAAGAACCTGTCCACCCTGCAGGATCCGAAGCGGGTGTATACCATCGCGGAATATAAGAATAAGCAGTACCGCTATACCATGACCGAATATGCACTGGAGATTGAGCGGATGACCGTGCGGCTGGAAAACCTGTTTGTGGAAAGCGGCAGTCTGTCCACCAACCTGTTTTCAAGGCTGGCGGAAAGTCTGGCACAGGCGCCTGTCATGAAGGAGAAAAGCCCGAAAGAAATCAACGAATGGTGGAAGAACATCCATGAAGACTTCCGGCGGCTGAATCAGGACTATAAGGACTATCTGCGGGAGTTTTATTCGGATCGGTCGGAGAAGCTGCTGAAGTCGGTGGAGTTTATTCTCCATAAGGACCACTTTATTTCCTATCTGAAAGAATTCGTACAGGAACTGCAGAACCATGCCGGGCGCATTTCCGATATCATTCAGCGAAACGGTGACTGCGTGGAGCAGGACCTGCTGGAAAAGGTGGTGCAGAGTGAACTGGAAATCCCCCATGCGTTGTCCGAGTCATCGGAGATGCGGGAAGAACAGATCCGACAAAATATATTCGGCCAGTGGCTTTCGGTGAAGGAATGGTTTCTGGGATCGGCGGGTCGTCCGGCGGAATCCGTGCGCATTCTGGAAATCACCAACGATATTATTCGCAGCATCATTCAGAATGCGGCACTGATCGTCCAGTCTCAGAACTGGGGCGTCAGCAGAAAGGACGACTATTTCAAATTCCTGGATCTGTTCAGCCGGTGTGAAACCATAGAGGATGCTCACAGACTTTCGGCACATGTCTTCGGTGT
>JBJESY010000217.1:0-2483 GCA_051883035.1 Anaerovoracaceae bacterium
TCAACGGCATCGCAGAGACCCTGTATCTGGCATATCAGTCTTCTGCAGATTTCACAGGAACCTTCCTTTTGGAGCCGATTCTGTGCATGGCATGTTATGCCGCAGTCTGGGCCATCTGCGGGGTGGTGTATTATTTACTTAGGAAAAGGAAGTGAGAAATTGTGACAAATATTTACTTCCCGGACGAAGAGATTAATAAAGATGATGTGTATTTCATTTGCTATATGATTGAACGGGTTTCGAGAAAACTCCATCAACGCAATCGTTATGTGGTAAATAAAATCGGAAAGGATAATCTGGAACATTTAATCAGCGTAGCGAATGTCCTGCATGCGGAGAATCCTTTGGATGTGGAGGATGACTGGATTGAAACGTATCATCTTGCTGCAGGTAATGAAGATGTAACCGCATTGAACCCCGAACTTGCATCCACAATTCCAAGTACGACGCAAATGGGAAAGGTTTATCAGCGATTGATTTGCGATACAATGCAGCCGGAAGAATCCGAAGTGGAAGGGATTATGCGGGTTTACAATGATAAACTCTGTGATGTAATTGATAATTATAACTGCAGTGCATATTACGAACCTTCCTATGTGATTGCAAGGGCGTATCAGAACGGTGGGTTTTAGGAAAAATGAAGATTCACAGCAGTCGACGCAGATGGCCGACTGCTTTTTCTTTTAATAGTTATACCAGCCCGTAATAGCCCAGCAGCAGAAGGGCGCTGACCGGGATGGTGACGATGGAAATCATGGTGGTGAATGCAATCATTTCCGCTGCCAGGACGGCGTTTCGGTTTTCCATACTGGTGACTGCCACGACTGCCACAGCCGTCGGAAAGACGGGACCAAAAATCAGGGCAAGTTTCATGCTGAGTGGAAGCGGCAGCCAGTTCACCGCCAGAAAGGTGAGAACCGGCCAGAAAATCATTTTAAGAATGGAAGTCAGCACCAGATTCCGGTTATGGATCACCGTGGAAATGTTGCTGGAACCCAGCTGAATACCTACCACCAGCATGGACAGGGGCACCGTGATACTGCCGATGGAATCCACGGTTTCAAAGAGCACATCCGGAAGATGCAGACCGAGAAACAGCATGATGATTCCCAGTACAGCGGACATGGAACATGGATTCGCCAGCTGCTTCAGCGTAAGTTTCAGATCCATCTTTCCTTTATGACCGTAATTAACCTGCATGATGCAGCCGGAATACAGGTAGATGGTCAGCATCATCTGGAACAGGACCATATAGAAGAAAACATCTTCTCCGAAGAGGGCCAGGGTGATGGGAAATCCCATGAAGCCATTATTGATCGTCGTGATGCCTGCCATGTAGACGCCGGCATCGGGATGATCTTTCATTTTCAGGATTTTGATACAAAGCACCCAGGACAGAAATGCCGAAGCCGCAAACCAGAGAACAGAGAACAGAATCATCAGCAGTGTGGTTTTCACCGTATCTTCGGTAAGCTCTGTAGAGGTGATGGACGCCAGCACCATGCAGGGCGTGGTAATCATCATCAGCAGATCCACCAGATAGCGGTTGGACTGATTGGGCAGAATGCCTTTCTTGTTTGCGATGAAGCCGACGAATGTGATAATGAATATGGATATGATTTTTTTCAGAACGATTATCATGAATAAACTCCCTAACTGTAATTGCTGCAAAGCTACCTGTCATTATACCACAAAATCCGCCGGATGAAAAACGTGTTTTTCCAGATGTCCTTTTTGTTGTGTTTTCCGCGGAATTATGGTATGATTTAAGTTATATCAGTCTGTCTTTTCAGGCAAGGATACAGAGTAGTAAATGTGTTAAAAATCGGAGGAATTCGACGATGAGAATCATATTAGATGGTATGGGCGGAGATAATGCACCTGCAGCAGTTGTGGAAGGTGCAGTTCTGGCGTCTAAGGAAATTGAACACGAAATACAGATTATCGGCCAGCAGGAGCTGATTCAGGCAGAACTGGCAAAATACAAATATGATGAAAAGAAAATCACGGTGATTGATGCGAGAGAAGTCATCAGCAATGAAGAAGCACCGGTCCGTGCGGTGCGGTCCAAGAAGGACTCTTCCATTGTACGCGGCATCAATATGGTGAAAAAGGGTGAAGGAGATATCTTTATTTCCGCAGGAAGTACAGGCGCACTGATGGCAGGCGGACTGTTTATCCTGGGGAGAATCCAGGGGATTGACCGTCCGGCACTGGCAAGTGTTTATCCGATTGTGGGAAGTATCCCGTCCCTGCTGGTGGATGCGGGTGCCAATGCAGAGTGCAAGCCGAACAATCTGCTGGAATTCGGTATCATGGGGAATATCTATATGGAAAAGGTTCTGGGCAGAAAGAATCCACGGGTTGGTCTGGTGAACCTTGGAGCGGAAGCTGCCAAAGGATCTACCCTGACGAAGGCTGCCTACGATCTGCTGGAACACAGTGATATGAATTTCATCGGAAATGTGGAAGCCAGAGAAGTG
>JBJESY010000218.1:0-2479 GCA_051883035.1 Anaerovoracaceae bacterium
GATGAAGTGGAAGATCTGTCACCCCTCCGCCGTACCGTTCAGGCTGTGAATGCGACAGCTGAAGTGGTATTTGAAGATGCAGAGGGTGAAGTGATGGAGATGACAGAAGAGGATCTGCCCTATGATCTGAATGCGGATGTGCTGGAACTGGATGGACCTGCATATGCCATCTGGTTTATGGATGCAATGGATAATCCGGAACGCTATAACGGAAAAGTAGTTCACTATAAGGGCCTTGTCATGCATCCGAGAAATTTCCCGAAAAATGCATTTGTCCCCGGTCGAATGGTAAATACCTGCTGTGAAGATGATATGGCATTTTTCGGTTTTGTTGTAAAGAGCAAAAATGCGGAAAAATTCAAAGATGGTGACTGGGTGGATGTAACCGCAAAGATCCAGATTGAATTCTGGGAGGATTATGAAGGAGAAGGACCTGTCCTTTATGCTTCCGATATCCGTTCCACCAGAAAACCGGAACAGGATATTATCAGTTTCATGTAGATGGTTATTGTCCATTACCGGAAGAGATGGGAATCTTTTCTGATTGAAAAAACTATCTGATATAGATATAAAAGAAAGGCGGCATCGGTTATCGGTGCCGCCTTTGCTGATTTTAAGTTAGTTTTCTATCTTCGTGTCAGATTATTTTCCGTATTTTCCTTCGTTGAAAAGGGTGATGACATTCTGAATCTTTGCAGAAGGATTCATCAGTTCGGATAAGGAAGCGTTATGGTTGATATAGTTGATGATGGATGCAAGGAACTTGCTCATATCCGCTTCGACATACCAGGGCTTTGTAAATACTTCAGCAGGTCTGTAATTCAGGTTGGTTGTAATAACCCGGTCAATATATCCCTTTTCATAGAATTCATCAAATTTTTCAAAACCGGCTGTGAAAAGACCGAAGGTGGAAAGGGCGAAAACATGGGCAGCCTTCTTTTCCTTCAGTTCACGGCAGGTATCCAGCATACTTTCACCGGAAGCAATCATATCATCCACGATGATTACTGTTTTGCCTTCCACACTGTTGCCCAGGAATTCGTGTGCAACGATGGGGTTGCGTCCGTCTACAACTCTGGAATAGTCACGTCTCTTATAGAACATACCGATATCTACGCCCAGGTTGTTGGCAAGATAAACGGCTCTGGCCATGGCACCTTCGTCCGGGCTGATTACCATAACGTTATCCTTTGTAATCTTCAGATCGGGCTCTGCTTTGAAAAGTGCCTTTACAAACTGATAAGTGGGCATGAAATTGTTGAATTCAAATGTCGGAATTGCGTTCTGAACACGGGGGTCGTGGGCATCGAAGGTGGTGATGCTGTCGATACCCATGCTTACCAGCTCTTCCAAAGCAAAAGCGCAGTCAAGAGATTCTCTCTTGCTTCTCTTATGCTGTCTGCTTTCGTACAGGAACGGCATGATAACATGAACACGGTGTGCATTCGATTCCGCAATGGAAATGATACGCTTTAAGTCTGAATAATGATCATCCGGTGACATATGGTTCAGACCATGGGGCATCTTATAGGTCAGGCTGTAATTTGTAACGTCACACATTACAAACAGGTCACTGCCTCGTACAGAACTTGTGATAACACCCTTTGCTTCGCCGGAACCAAATCTGGGGCAGGCGGATTCAATCAGATAATTGTCGCGATCATAGCCTCTCAGGTTTAAAACATAGTCGTTTCTTTCTTTCAGGAGGTCATAATCGTTCTTACGGAACTGAACGATGTAATCATTCACCTTCTGACCCAGTTCTTTACAGCTGTCCAGTGCTGCAATCTGCAGCGGCGCTACCGGAATAGCATCGCCAAAAGTATAATCTTTTGTCATTTCAATTCTCCCTCTCAGGCAGCTGACATATGCTGCCAATCAGTTACAATGATTCATTATTTTTATAACATTATATCGAACACGGGTCAAGGGCGTTTTATGTTCTTTACAAAATACCATATATAAATGGGAAATAGAACCTGCGTGCGGTTGCAAAAAAACCTTTGAATTGGTATGATAATAGATGGCATACTAAGCTGATAATAACTGAAAATAAGGTTTCTGTTCAGAGCCAACCTCGAAAACACTACGTGTTTCCTCGGTGTGACGTATCCGCCAAATAGATTTACAAAAATGTGCTCATGAATGCAGGCATTCACTACACATTTTGTGTAAATCTGCTTGGCTCTGAACAGAAACAAAATAAGGAGAGAAGCTTGAAAAAGAAACAGCATATTATTTCCGGTGTGGTTCCGGGTTCCATTGCAGAGGAAATGGAAATCGAGCCCGGTGATATTCTTCTGGAAATCAACGGTATGGAAATTGAAGATATTCTGGATTATCGTTTTTACGCGGAAGAAGAGAACGTGACTCTGGTTATCCGAAAACCGGATGGGGAAGAGTGGGAACTGGAAATTGAAAAAGAATATGGCGAAGACATCGGACTGGATTTTGAAAATGGTCTGATGGATGAATATAG
>JBJESY010000219.1:0-2477 GCA_051883035.1 Anaerovoracaceae bacterium
CTCCGGAAGAACGAAACGGATGCATCGAACCGTCACATCGCGGCATTCCGGCCGGTCATGGGCAGGAACGGTAATGGTCTTCAGACCGCGTTTATGCTCAATGCCCTTGTCGTCTACTTCGTTGAGAATCGCCGCAAGTGCGACCCTGCGATGCGGACACACGTTTTTCAGCGTCACATCCAGATGGAGAATTCTTCCCGGTGAGTCCAGTCCAAGTTCTCCCACATTGTATTCCACCGTGTCTTCACACCCGTCGATGGTCACATCCACCGGCTCCGGACAGCCTTCCGGGCAAATGCTCATATCACAGACGATCCGGATCTTCGGAGACGGGAAGTGCACCACGTTGTGATCGTCATCCATATAGGATACAGACTCGTTGACTTCCGTCAGGCCGGAGCAAGGACCCACATGCTCCACGGTGAATTCCAGGGCTGCCCCCTCGCTCTGGTGCACGCCCAGCTGTGCGATCTTCCACTGCACCGTTCTGGAATCCAGCAGGGTGGCAGTGCCCTTCGTTGGTGAATCCACAGAGATGATGCGGAAACATTCTGCTACCTTATCCACCACGACGATGCCTGTAGCACCCGGCTTGGAAATATTCTCCGCCAGATCCTCAAACAGGTCTTCCAGTTCTTCATCGCTCGGTGTGATTGCCACATAAGCTGAATCCGGATCGGATGCCCATTCTTTCAGCGCATCTTCATCGATGCCTCCGTTTCCGGAAAGACCGATCACATAGGTGGAAACGCCCTGTGCCTTCGCCGCTGCTGCCACAGGGGAAGCATCTCCGCCGGTTGTGGTCCTCCCATCGGTGAACATGACCATGATCTTTTCGTTGGTCGAAGCCGGATCAAAAAGTTCCAGCGCTTTGGTGAATGCATCCCTGTGGTTGGTCAGTCCGCCGGCAGACAGATTCTGCACGGCAGTCTCCAGATCCTCCACCGACGTGATCAGCTGCGTATCCTGCGTCGCCTGGTTGGAGAAGCTTACGATACCGATTCGGCTTCCTCCGCCGATCTGGCCGTCTTCGCTGCCATCCGTCGATGCATCGATGATCTGGATGAATTTATTCGCTCCGCTTTTCAGATTAGCAATCGGGCTGCCGGCCATGCTCTGGGAACGGTCCAGAATCAGCACGATGTCCACCGGATTGCTGGCAATATTCGGCTCCGCCGTGAGGGAAAGGGTGACTTTGAATGTCTCCCCGCAGTCAATATGATCCTTATTCAGTTCTTTGTTGGAATTTGTGATACCCATAAAATTTCATTTCCTTTCTCCGCCTTCCTGTATCGGAAGGCTCCCTACATACTATGCCGGTGCCCTCCCCCTTGACACCGGAAGCAGCAGAACGAAAAGAATTGAAATTTACCAGATCCAGATATGAAGCACCAAAGCGCATGCAATCACGGAAAGTACATATTCGGTAATGTGAATCATTCTGTCAGTCATCGTTTCGTCCTCCTTTATCTGATATCTGCTATCGGATATCTGACGTTTTCACTGACTTCATTGTCTCACATTGCCTGTCCCATAAAACGGACTTACTCGTATAGCCGGATGGTTTTTTTGGCCAGTTCCACCTGCTGGCGGATCACATCCTCCGGTTCGGTGATGCGGATCTTCCCGCCGAAATTCATAATCCAGGTCAAAAACACCGGGCTGACCGAAACCTTCACCGTCACATCAAAACAGCTGTCATCCGCCGGCCGCAGGAAGATATCCTGCCCGAACCGGTCGATGACCGCATCTGCCAGGTCATTCTCGCATCGCAAAGTTACCTGCACATCGTTTCCGCCGTACATGCCGAAGGTCTTCCTGGAATAGAGTGCCATGTCGAAATTCTGAAACGCCTCGTCTCCTTCCCGTTTTTCCCTGGTAATCGTCAGATTCTTCATCTTGTCCACCCGGTAATGCTTGATCTTTCCTGCCTCACCATCAAAGGCAACCAGATAGTAATTTTCGTCATCCCACATCAGTGCCCACGGGCTGACCTGATATACTTTTCCATCCCGCTGGGGCTCCCTCTCCATTTTCACATTCCACTTGAAATACTGGAACGTGATTTGCTTTTCCTGGGAAATCGCACTGTGTATATCATCCACGGTGTAGTAAATGGACTCGTTCATGGTCTTGATCCGGTTGGCCACGTGAACCTGTCTGGAAAGCTTTCTGGCCTGATGCACGCTGGTCATTCCCTCGATTTTCTTTATCAGCGTCTCGGTCTTTTTCTTCGTAATGAACCTGGACGACTGCACTGCATCCACCAGCAGCTTCAGTTCTGCCAGCTCAAAAGTTCTGCTGGCAATATAGTATTCCGTCCGGTTCCCTTCTGTCCGCTTTTCGATGTCCATTCCCAAAACCCCCAAAGCATCCAAGTCGTCATAGATGCTCTTCCGTTCTGCCTGTACGCCATACCGCTGCAACTCCTCGATGAGCTGACCCATGGTCAGGCCGTGTTCATCGTCAGTTTTTTC
>JBJESY010000220.1:0-2471 GCA_051883035.1 Anaerovoracaceae bacterium
TGTATCTGGATGACGAGACACTGCCGGAAGCTTTTCTGGAAGAGTATCTCTGCGGGCAGGTCTTCGAGACGATCCGGCTGAACGAGGAAATTGATCTGGAAAGAATGAAGAGGCTTCTGCAGCAGCGCATCCGCACCGGCTGTGGAGATGGAACAGAGCCAGCGCAGGCCGCCATGGTGCTGGTCAGCCCATATTTCATCAGGCGGCTGACAGAGGACCTGACGGCTGAAGAAAAAGAACAGCTGATTATACCCAATCCGGCCAATCTGTGCTGCGGCATGGGACTGTGCGGATCCTGCAGCCATACAGATCCGAATGGACTTACCGTAAGGCTTTGCAAATGCAGTCCGGTCGTGATAGAATAGAACCAGACGAAAGAGAGGTAATCCATGAACGTACTGCGAAACACCACGGCACTGGCCCTGACCATGTGCCTCCAATATGCTGATGAAAACGGCACAGCCGTCGACGCAACCTGCGGAAACGGCAACGATACCCTGTGGCTGGCAGAGCATTTCTCCAGAGTCTATGGCTTCGATATTCAGGAAAGCGCCATCCGGGCCACAGCCGCCAGGCTGGAAGAAGCAGGCAGAACCAATGTGGAATTGATCCACGACAGCCATGAACATATGGCGAAATACGTGAAAGAACAGCCTAAGGTCATCGTATTCAATCTGGGGTATCTGCCCGGCGGCAGCAGAGAGATCAGTACCCGCTGCGGCACCACCATGGAAGCCCTTGCCGGTGCGCTGAACCTGCTGGCTGTGGACGGACTCCTCTGCGTGACCATGTATCAGGGCCACAGCGAAGGCTATCTGGAACGGGTGAAGGTTCTGGAATGGGCCCGGAATCTGGATAAATCCATATACCACTGCATCCGGACAGATATGATCAATCAGCCGGGCATGCCGCCGGAAATCCTGTGGATCACAAAGAAAAAAGAGACGGAAAAAGAAGTCTGATTGGAATCTCCCCTGCATAGAAATAGCAGGGGAGGTTTTTGTTTATGCGCAAAATATTCATTGTCGGCGGTGGATGGGCGGGCTGTAGTGCGGCGCTCATCGCAGCGAAGCAGGGTGCGCAGGTCACTCTGGCGGAGAAAGCGGATCTGCTGCTGGGTGCAGGGAATGCAGGCGGGATCATGCGGAATAACGGCAGGTTTACAGCAGCGGAGGAAAATATCGCTCTGGGGGCAGCAGAACTGTTTCAGATTACAGACCGGTATGCGGTTCACCGAAACGTGGACTTTCCCGGTCACGAGCATGCCAGCTTTTATGATATTACGAAGGTGGAGCCGGCGGTACGCCGGCTCCTTGCAGACCGGGGGGTGAAAGTGCAGCTCTGCTGCCGGGCCATCGATGTGAAGTGGGAAGAAACAGAAACGCAGAAGAAACGGATACTGGCAGTGAATACCATCGGATCAGGACCGGAAGTCATAAGCAGGGAAGCGAAATGGGAGGAAGCCGATGTCTTCGTAGAAGCCACCGGCTCCAGCGGCCCCATGGGCAACTGCATGCGGTATGGCAACGGCTGCGCCATGTGTGTTCAGCGCTGCCCGGCCTTCGGCCCGCGGGTCAGCCTGACTGCGCGGGCCGGGGCTGCCGACCTGGCAGCCCGCCGCGAAAGCGGCAGGCCGGGCGCACTGAGCGGGTCCTGCAAGCTGGAAAAGAAGAGCCTGTCACGAAAGATTCAGAAAAAACTGTCCAGAGATGGATATGTGGTGATTCCTTTGCCGCCGGATCTGATTCAGAAAGGAAAACTGAAAGAAAAAGTCTGCCAGCAATATGCGCTGGACGCTTTTGCGGAGAACCTGATCCTCATTGACACAGGCGAGGCGAAGCTGATGAGCCCGTTCTTTCCGCTGGAAAAGCTGCGGCTGGTGGAGGGTTTTGAAGAGGTACGATTTCTGGATCCATGTGCCGGAGGGCAGGGTAATTCCGTGCGGTATATGAGCGTAGGCATGCGGGAAGACACTATGCGGGCTGCAGGCTTTGAGAATCTGTTCCTGGCCGGCGAAAAATCCGGATTTTTTGTCGGCCATACTGAAGCCATCACCACAGGAAGTCTGGCAGGATATAACGCAGCCCGCTTTGCACTGCAGCCCGAAACATCACAGCCCGAAATCCCGCAGACCGAAGCCAAGGCTGCGGCAGGAAAGTCGGGACTGCTGATTTTGCCAAGAAATCTGGCGGTGGGAGAACTCCTGGCATATGCCCAGGAAGCCCTGCTGGAGGAAGACGGACTGTACCGCCGGTTCACATTTGCGGGCGGGGAGTTTTTTCAGCACATGAAGGAGAAGGGTCTGTCCCGGACGGAGCCCAAAGAGATCCGAAAGATTGTGGAGATCGCCGGGCTTCTGGGAATTTACGAGAAACAGGAGATATAGTTTATGTATGCAGCGACTTTTTCGGGCACGCTTCGACGCAAGTGAAGCAGAGAATGCATTCGGTGCCGTTTTCTCTGTTGCGGGA
>JBJESY010000221.1:0-2470 GCA_051883035.1 Anaerovoracaceae bacterium
ATGATGTTTTCCAGTTCCCGCACATTCCCGGGATACTCGTAACTCCTCAGCTTTCTGGCTGCTCCGTCGGAGATCATCCAGATTTCCTTGCCGAATCGTTTATTGTGTTTCTCCAGGAACCGCTCTGCCAGCACGATGACATCTCCAGCACGTTCTCGCAGAGGCGGAATGGAGATATTCACCACGTTCAGCCGGTAATACAGGTCTTTTCGCAGTTTCCCGTGGGCCATCAGATCCTCCGGCGGCTCATTTACCGTGGCGATGATCCGCACATCCACAGGGATGTCCTTCATACCGCCCACACGGCGGATATAGTTTTCCTGCAGCACCCGCAGCAGCTTGCTCTGCAGATTATACGGCATGGCACTGATCTCGTCCAGAAGCAGCGTGCCGCCGTTTGCCTGCTCGAAAAGACCGGCCCGGTCCACCGCACCTGTGAATCCGCCCTTGGCCGTTCCGAAAAGCATGCCCTCCAGCAGCGGCTCCGGGATGGCCGCACAGTTCTGGGCCAGGAACGGTTTGTCCTTTCTGGCGCCGGCATAGTGGATGCTCTGGGCAAACAGTTCTTTTCCGGTTCCCGTCTCGCCGAAGATGAAAACGGATGCATCATTGCCCGCTGCCCGCTTCGCCCGGTTCACCACTTCCAGGAAGTTCTCACTCTCTCCATACAGATCGTCGAAGGAATACCTTTTGATTCCGTCTTTTCTGGCAGGGGTTCCTCCCCCGCCCAGTTCCATCAGTTTATCGGACATCTGCCGGATATCGGTGATGTCCTTGGCTACTTCAATGGCTGCCACCGTTTCTCCGTCTACAATGACCGGCAAGGTGCTGTTGATGGTGGTGACCTCCTTGCCGTAAAGGTTCTTGTAGGTCTGCTGCTGCCGCACGGTGGATTCGTTCTTCTTCAGTGCTTTAAACATGGTGGACTCGTCCAGATTAAAATCCGGGAAGGCCTCATGGAACTTCTTCCCCAGCACGTCCTCCACATTGACCTTTTCCAGATCTGCCATGGTGTGGTTATAAAAGAGGCCCTTTCCCTCCTTGTCCACGATGTAGATTCCTTCGTCCACCAGGTTGATCAGTTCGTAAATAATCTTCTTATAATATTCTGCCTTCATTCAGACGTCTCCTCCCCCGATGACGCATCATGCAGCGTCGGTCCGATGACCTTCTGTATATATTCCCGGTAGCCACCGGCCAAATGGTATGCGTCATAGCCAGCATCCAACAGAAGCTCCGTAATCGGCCGGCTGATCTCCCCCGCCTGACAAAACACGCAGATTTTTCTGTCCCGGGGCAGCTCATAAAGTCTGCCGATCTCATCCACAGGCAGATTCACTGTTTCCGGCAGACTCCCAAAAGAAAACATGGTCTTACTGCGCACATCCAGCAAAAGAGCATTCTCAAAAGGATGCTCCAGATATTCGCAGATATCCATTTCCCGCTCTTCTAGCCGCATGTCAGCACCTCGTAGTCCGCTCTGTTTTCCTTTACGCTGTAAATCGTTTTCCGGCTGCCGCAAATCGGGCAGCCCACTTCCGCTTCTGCCTCCATCTCCCGGAATTCCATGTTCAGCCCGTCGAAATACAGCACCCGGCCGGTCAGAAGCTGTCCGATTCCCAGCAGATACTTGACTGCTTCTACAGCCTGTATGCTGCCAAGGACCCCGACGGCCGCTCCCAGCACCCCTGCATGAGCGCAGGTCATCGTCCCGTCATCTCCCGGCACCTCCGGCAGCAGACACCGCAGGCACGGTCCTTTCCCCGGGACATAGGTCATAACCTGGCCCTGAAGCTTTACGATTCCTGCATGTGCATACGGCTTGCCCGCCAGCACGCATGCGTCATTGATGAGAAATTTCGACGGAAACCGGTCTGTGGCATCAATGATAAAGTCGTAATCAGCAATGATTTCTTCTATATTATCTGCTGTCATTCTTTCGTGGTACAAAACATTCTCCACATCGGGATTCAGCCTGCTTATAAATGAGGCCGCACTTTCCACCTTCTCCACGCCCAGGGTTTCTGTGCTGTGGATCACCTGCCGCTGCAGGTTCGAAATATCCACCCTGTCATCATCGGCAATTCCGATCCGGCCCACGCCGGCCGCTGCCAGATACATCATGGCCGCAGACCCCAGCGCCCCGGCGCCGATCACTAAAACCTTTGAAGAAAGGAGCTTCTTCTGCCCTGCCACACCGATCTCGCTCAGCACGAAATGCCGGGAATAACGCTGCAGCTGCTCGCTTGTAAATGCCATACTTCCGCCTCCTCCGCTCTTTCTTTTCCTTTATTCCGCCTTTAGTATAGCACAAAAAAACGCCCGGTGCAAATATTTTTGCACTGGGTGCTTCTGCTCTTTTTTCTGTGCCACCAGCGTTTGCGTGGCCACGTCTATGAAAGATGCAACTCAGCCGAAACCCATACAAATCAGGCAAAAAATGTCCAAAAGGGTCGGGTGATATTGTGTG
>JBJESY010000222.1:0-2464 GCA_051883035.1 Anaerovoracaceae bacterium
GGTATGCACCAGCTCGCAGCCGGTGCTACCTGCGTCTCCGCTGCCATCGCCGCATGCATCCTGCAGGAAACTGCAGATCTCATCCAGAATGTGGGCATACATGCCCTTTTCCAGAATCTGCTGCCGCTGCCGGAAGGATTCTTTCGAATACTCATTCACCGGTTTGCCGCGGTAGAGGTTCACATATCCCTGCCGCGCAATATCAAAACTGTGTCCTGCACTGCAAGCCAAGGACCGGCCTTCCCCCGTCAGATCCAGCCGTCCGCCGCAGACCGGACAGGCCAGCACGATGCCCGCCTGCCGGTATCGTTCAAATTTACTCATGCCATGCTCCAATTTCCATACGTTCCATCAGCTGGTCCAGCTCCGCTTCCACCGCCGGGTCCTTCTTCGGTTTATCCTGCAGCATCACGCCTTCCATTACTACAGCGAAAGGATCGCGGAGGGTCTTCAAATCTTCCAGCGGATTTCCGTTCACAATCAGGAGATCCGCGAACTTACCGCATTCCACCGAACCGGTCTGATCCCCGATGCCCAGAATCTGGGCATTCACCAGAGTCGCTGCAGAAATGGCCTCCGCGGCACTGACACCAGCCAGCTTCTGATAATACCACAGTTCCCGCCACATACCGTGCTGGGTCGCAAACGGACAGGACGCATCGGTTCCCAGGCCCACCGGGATTCCCATTTTCCTCGCTTCCTTCGCACCCTCGAGCATGCCTTTCAGAACCACACCGCTGTTGTAGACCGCCAGTTCTGGCAACTTCGTCAGTGCAGGCAGCAGCTTATACAGCGGCAGTGCAGGTGAAATGGTCACAATATAACCGCCATTTCGTTCTTTCAAAAGACGTGCATGTTCCTCGTCAAATACAGCACCATGCTCTATCGTATCCACACCGCCTTCGATGGCAACCGCCATGCCCTCCGGGCTTTCCGTATGAGACGCCACCCGCAAGCCCAGCTCATGGGCACGTTCACAGACTGCCTTGGTCTGCTCCAGACTCATCTTCAGTTCCCCCGGGCTCCCCTTCTCCTTCGCATCCATGACACCGCCGGTCACACAGATTTTGATCAGATCCACGCCTGACGCATGGTGCGCATCCACCAGAGCCCGCAGTGCATCCGGTGCTTCGGCTATCTCGGCAAAGGTCCCGTCGCCATGGCCGGTGGGCACCGTAATCGCTGTCCCCGGACAAAACATTCTCGGCCCCGTTTTTTTCCCGGCCCGAACGCGATCTCTGGTTCGAAGGTCCGATCCCACAAAATCCCCCATGCTGCGAATGGTCGTCACGCCGGAATACAGTGCGGTCTTCACGTTTTCCTCCACCAGCCGGTCGGCAATTTTGTGTCCGAACCCGGTATGAACCAACCGGATGGCCAGTTTCTGCGCACTCCCGTCTCCCAAAACTTTGCTCGGCTTTCCTGCACCGAACAGATGGGCATGCATGTTTATCAGCCCCGGCATGATGTATTTCCCGGTACAGTCCACCGTCTCAAATCCAGCAAGCTGCTCCGCAGAGGCTCCCCCCACATATGAGATTCTTCCGTCTTCCACCAGCACATCAGCACGCCGTGCTTCCGAATCCGCCCGGCCTTCGATAACATATCCGTTGATAAACGCTTTTTTCATAAAATTCGTTCCCCGCTTTCCCCGATTTTAATCCGTGAAATATCAATATTTTACCTGAAATATCGCAAAAGTGCAAGGCTCCCGGCCTGATACAGAAAATCCTCATTTCCACTTTCACAGAAATGAGGATTCATTGCAGCTAAAATTAACGATACCGGCGGATCGTTTCTGCAGGGCAGGAATCAATCCTTCACACTGTACAGTGTTCCTGGGTCTTTCACATAGACAATGCCCTCATCATTGCTGCCGTAGACCTGGGTGCAGGCGGCGTCTTTGTAGAGGGTTGTATAGCCGTCAGGCAGATACGCATCCATGTCCTCGCCCTGAACAAACCGGCAATTATAGGTCTTCTCCGCATCGGTTCCGGGATCCAGCACGATTGTCACATCGAGATAATCTTCCGAGGTCAGTCGGTCGTAGAGCTGCTGTATGGTTTCCGGCATCTCTGCATCCAGAGTCAGGGTGGTTTTTCTTTCCTCCAGCAGGCTTCCATCAGCGTGAGTGATGGTCATGATGTCTTCCAGAAGCAGAAGCGTCTCGGCATCCAGGATGTACTCATAGGTTATGGAGTCCCCTTCCGTGTAGGCAATGCCCAGCTTTTCCAGGGTTGCCTGACTGTTTTCCGGTGGTGCCGAAGTCTTTACACGCAGATTACTTCCATCCGTTTCGGTTTCGAGAATGGTTTCTTCCAGAGATAACTCCTCATCGAAAGCGATACTCTCCTCCAATGGATTAAAAGGCGCATCATAGCAATTCACAGCTGCAAAATAAACACCGTCATAGCAGCAGTAGTAATGTCCGTCCAGATAGCCCTCATAGTATACACCATCATTG
>JBJESY010000223.1:0-2442 GCA_051883035.1 Anaerovoracaceae bacterium
AGCTGGCTGTTTTTTTCTGCTCATGCTGTGATACTTCCCTAAAGAATTATATCATTCTCCGGGGGGAAAGTAAATTTCCTGATTTCGGCTGGTCCGGAAGCCGGCAATGGTTTCCGCAACGCGAAAAGGACGCCAAATGATGATTTTTAGAGCACTTGGCGTGTATAGATTATCTAGGTATGTGCGAAAAAACGGTCTATATATACATATTTGTAAATATTTTTCTGTAAGTATATATAATATATGTTACTATATTCATATCCTGCCACAAAAACGAATACGAAAAGACCTCTGCAATGCAGAAAATGAAGCGGATTTCGGCGAAAACTGACCTGGCGGGACGCCAATCAACTTAAAAGTTGTCGTTTGGCGTCCTTTTTCACTGACATTTTTGCTGGAACTTGAACGAACCCGATTCAGCCCTCCGGAATCCCGTCCGAAGGGCATATTTTTCGGGAAAGACGTTTCGAAGCGGTCTCACTGCGCCTGCCAGATTCCATGCTTCCTGCTCCCCGCTGTCTCTGCCCGCCGCCATCGCCCTACCGCAGCAGGCGGATGTAGTGGTTCGCCTCCCGCAGCACATGGTCGGCAAGGAGCGGCAGGATCAGGGAGCGGATTTTGCATTGCAGAATGCCTTCGGCGCCGGCTTTTTTGAAGTCCCGGAATCGTATGGTTTCCCCCAAAACATCCCCGCACGGCGCTGTCTCTCCGGCCATGGTTTCTCGGCGAGACTGCGGCAAAAGGGTCTGATCCTGGGCATCGCAGCAGGCTTCCAGCAGCTGGCCGTAATCTCTGGCAAAATCGTTGGCGCTCTGGATCAGTGCCCCTTCTGTCGGATCCAGCAGCCCGCGGATGAACAGGGCATGTTCCATCATGATCCGGTTCCAGAAGCATTCTGTCTCTGCCATGGACTGCTGCGTCAGGTACCCATCCCTCTCCAGCATCTCCACATACTGGCGATACAGCTTTGCCTCACGGATGATGTGCTCGATCAGCAGCGGATAATTGCCGGTGAACATTTCACAGCAGAGAACCCGCTCCAGTATTCTTTCCTTAAACCGGATGAGTCCGTCCAGCAGTTCCAGAGCACGCTGGTTCAGGCAGTGGACACGGCAGCACAGTTCCGATGAAACCCGCCGCCTGCAGGCCTCCGTCTGTTGACCATCCATCCTGCAGGCGTCCGATCTCTGTCCGTCCTCCCCGCTTTCTTCCCTTCCGCAGGCCTTCCTGCAGCAGGCATCCCCGCGGTCTTCTTTTCCGGCCAGCTGCATTTCTCTGCGGGTGATGCCCTGATCAATGGCAATGCAGGTAAATTCTTCCGTCCGTTTTTCTGCCGCCAGGGTATACTCCGTCACCACTTCCCCCGAATCCAGAACCTGCCGGCTCACCACACCGTCACTGAGCCGCACCGCCTGGCAGAGCAGTTTTTCAAATTCTCTCTTATAACACTCCGCCTCAGCGGAGAACTCCGGATTGGCACCGGTGAATCCTGCTTTCAGAAACAATGCGTGTTCCTTCATGATCCGCCCGAAAAACAGGTGCAGTTCCAGCGAATCTTCTGCGTAACGATCTGAATACATATTCATGTTTGTCTCCTTTTTTCTCAGTTCTATATCAGTTCTATAATAGGTATATGTAAAAAAGCAGCGAAAGTTCCGCAGAGTTTCATATTGAATATTGAATATTGGATATTGACTTTTAGCAGGTTTTCGCATATAATAATAGTACTAAGTCCTATTATTATATATAAAAGAAGGTGGCAAGATGAAGACGCAAAGAAATTCCAGGCAGCGGCAAATGGTGCTGGATGCTGTGAATGCCAGGGCCGATCATCCGACTGCCGACCAAATCTATCTGGACGTACGTGCAAAAGATGATAAAATCAGCCGCGGCACCGTATACCGGAATCTGGGGGTTTTGGAAGATGCCCGGGAGATCACCCATGTGAAGCTCCCCACCGCCGACCGCTATGACTACCGCCGCGATCGTCATTATCATATGTTTTGCACAGGCTGCGGGAAGGTGTTTGACGCCCCGCTGACTTACCGGGAGGAAATTGATACACGAGTCGAAGAAGAAACCGGCTTCCAGGTACAGCGTCACCTGGTGGTCTTCGAGGGGCTTTGTCCGGAATGCAGCCAGAAAAAAGAAAATGGAGGTGATTAATGTAATGGCAATCTACAAATGTAAAATCTGCGGATTTGTCTATGACGAGGAAAAAGAGGGCCGTCCTGTTTCCCAGCTGGATGCCTGCCCGGTCTGCCGGCAGCCGGCGTCGAATCTGCTCCCGGTTTCCGGCGGCATGGATTGTGTGGGCCGCTGTGATGCGGCAGGTGCAGCTGCCGGTTCTGCGGAAGCATCCGGTGCAGCCGATGGTGCCAGCGTCGCGGGTGTCGGCAGCATTCCAGGTGCAGGCAGCGTGCTGCATGCTGGTGACCTGAG
>JBJESY010000224.1:0-2442 GCA_051883035.1 Anaerovoracaceae bacterium
TATTTCTATTTCTATTGTACCATATGGTAAGCATCCCCAACAAGTTATTATGTTGCAGATATGGGAAGACAGATGCTTTGAAAAATGGATCTTGAATGTCTGGATATCCGGAATATTTCGGCTTTATCCGTGATAATCCCCTGTTGCGGAATCTACCGTGACGAATGGAACGACTTCACCGCCCACTTCCACATAGACCTGGTAAATACCGTCGCCCAGATCCACATAGTATTCCGGAAGCACACCGTATTTTTCAAGCAGATCCTCTGCAAGAGCTGCTTTCCAAGGTTCATCCTCAGAATCTCCGTCTTCCTTGTTCTGCGGCTCTGCCTGCCGGATTGCAGTCACCAGATTGTCCAATGCTGCCGTGCTCATCTCCTTGATTTCGGTCGGATGTGCATCCGAAACAAAGATCATGGCATCAAATCTCGCTGCCGGCGAACGCCATACCCGGTAGCTTGCAGGCAAAATACGCATAATCAATGGGTTGTATCCATCGCCCAGAGCACCCATCCATGTATAATCCGTGGCCTGCACTTTCAGTGCGGAATCTTCCGGAATCGTGGAAAAATCCAGATGGCTTTCTGCAAAGCCGCATTTCTTCGATGCTTTCGCCAACGGGTCGTAGGAATAAAATGTGTGATTTATTCGTTTTCTGTCTGCCCCTTTCGGCAGATTACAGCTGGTTTTATAGAAGTCCGTTCCGATGACAAAATAATCATCGCCCAGCTGATCTGCCAGGAGATTGCCCATCACCTTGCTGTTTTCATCGTAGCTTCCGAACTGTTCCATGTGACCGTTATGGCCAGAGAGGAAAATGCATTGGTTTCCTCTGGCCCGCTCCTGTTTCAAAATCCACATGGCGTTGTCTGCCATCAGCTGGTCACGATATGCGTTCCCTGCCCCGGCGTCATCCATGCGCTTTCCAAGTTCAATGTTCTGCAGCAGAACGTCCGCAAAATGGATGGCCTGTGCGTGATCGGACGGCAGTTTGCTTTTCACTGCGCTGATGATTTCCACACGCTGGTCGGAAGTAAAACTTTCGGAGAACTGTTTGTTTTCTGCATCCCAGAGCTTTTCCAGTTCCGAAGTATCAACGCCGGCTTCCCTTGCTGCCTGAAGCAGGAAGAGATAGTTGAATTCGTATCTCTGCATGTCAAATCCATAGAACCACAGATCGCCTCCGGGTCTTGCCGCCTCATTATAGCTTCGCATCCACGCAATCAGATCCTCCATCTCCTGTGTTCGGTAAATGTCAAATCCGATGGCCGCCGCAGCCTCTGCGGCTGTCCCTGCTCCGCCATGGATATAGCGGTTGACCACCTCGCAGCCGCCGAAGTCGCCTTCCAGTGCAAATGCCCGGACGCCGTACTTTTCCACCAGAACCTGAAAGACGTCCGACTTCAGACGTTGAAACTCTGCGTTCCCGTGGGTCGCTTCCCCCAGTGCTGCGATCTGTGTCTGCTCCGGAATGGTCAGTTCTGAAACGGTTGACGCATACTTTGCAAATTCCGCTGTATCCGCACATTCTCCGGTCCCAAAACCTCCAAAATGCGAATAGATTCCCGCTGTGATTGCAAGCACAACGATAATGCCAAGCAGTACCGCAGTGCGCAACGGATGTTTTTTTCTGTGTTTTTTCATACTGTCCCTCCTAAAATACCCCTTTTGAAATAATTATAAAATCCCTGTAACCATCATGGTCGAAACGATTTCAGCCGCTTCGTACTCGTTTTCTTCTTTTTTGCAAATCGGCACCCAGATGCCGCACTGGTAATCCGGGCATTGCATATCGCCGGCAGAGTAGACCTCCAGCATGGCGTTTCCATTACCGCAATATTTCTGTCCCTCGTTCGGATACCATTCCTGCCAGACCTGGGTGTTCAGAGTTTGCAGAGAGCCGGGCAGAGGGCCCTTCGCGCTGAACTGTGCCCAATCGCTTTCCGGAAAGGTATAGAGCTTCAGCCCTTCCGGCACTTCGCCGCCTTTGTAAAGACCTGCAATCCAGTATTCAAAGGAGCCTTTCTTTTCATCGCAGATGGCAAACATGCCCACACCGTTTTCCAGAATCGCTTTTTCCACCGGGTTTTCCGGCTGCATGGTCTGCCAAAGCCTGGCGTACTTCTGTGCATACTCCCTGTCCCAGAATTCAGGGCATTTGATATAGCCCTCCTCCGGACGGATGGATGCAGAAAAGCCGATGAAGGTCATGGCCGGTTTGTGTTCATATGTAACATTCATTTGCGTACCTCTTCTGAGTTATTTACTTTCTTTCCCTTCAAAATCCACTTCTGCAATTTTTCTCTGCAGCCTGTAGTTCATCACCGCAAGTCCCAGCTGTGTTGCCGTCAGAATTGCAAATATCCAGCCAAGCTCCATCCGTCCCCGGTGACATGCTCCCACCACTTAACGAAGTTTGAAGTGGGGGCTTCTCAGTCAAGG
>JBJESY010000225.1:0-2292 GCA_051883035.1 Anaerovoracaceae bacterium
TTCCACGAGAGAAGCACATCGAAGAGACGGTGCTGCCATGGTAAACTTCCTCTGCTGGTTGAAACACACGGTTTCAGGATGTGCAGCCGGTGAAGATGCTGGGCTGACGGAAATCGCAGCAGCGGACCAGCTGCTGCAGTACCGCAAGGCGCAGAAAGGCTTCAAAGACCTGAGCTTCACCACCATCGCAGGGTATGGACCCAACGGTGCCATCATTCATTATGATCCCACGCCGGAAACCGATGCCAGACTTCTGGCAAAAGGCTTTCTGCTGGTGGATTCCGGCGGTCAGTACGAAGACGGCACCACGGATATTACCAGAACCATCGCCCTGGGGCCCCTGACCCGTGAAATGAAGGAAAACTATACCTGCGTGTTGAAAAGCCATATTGCACTGGCATCCGCCCGGTTCCCGGAGGGAACCTTCGGCCTGGAGCTGGATCAGCTGACCCGGCGGCCGCTGCAGGAAAAAGGTCTGGACTACAACCACGGCACCGGTCATGGCGTAGGCCACCTGCTCAGTGTCCATGAGGGACCGAATACCATCAGCCTGCGGGGGGCCGGAAGCCTGATCCTGGACGGCATGATCACCAGTGACGAGCCGGGCGTGTATCTGGCCGGACAGTATGGAATACGGCTGGAAAACGAGATTTTGTGCAGAAAGGGCGAAGATGGCTTGCTGGAATTCGAACCGCTGACCTGGTGCCCATGGGAGCGGGAAGCGATTTTGCCGGAAATGCTGACAGACGAAGAAAGACAGTGGCTTAATGACTACCACCGCCAGGTGCGGGAGACGCTGCTCCCTCTGCTGGATGGTGAAACAGCAGAATGGCTGACGGAACAGACGGAGCCCATATAGGTGGTACGGCAGGCTTCACTCGGTGACATGGGTCTGGATTCGGATCTCCAGAATATCATCCATCGGGATTCGTGTGCCGTCCTGCAGAAGGATGTACCGCTCAAAAGCATCCGCCTTCTTTATAATGCCTGCGGCAGTTCGATAAGAACCGCCGCTTTTTTTCGTGTCGGGGATGAACCAGGTGACTGTGATTTCCACTCCGGGTCCAGGCTGCTGCAGGATGGCCTGCAGTGTCTGATCCAGCGCATTTTTTTCTTCCTCGCTCAGATGAATTTTTTCCTCTGTTAGCCGTGCGGTTTCTTTCACTGCAGCCTCATAGCCGGTCAGGGCGGCGAAGGGTGCAAACTGAGCCGCCCGGTCTTCACGCGCCATCTGCGGATGCTTGCGGGAAACGGGATGAGGCAGGTCGATGATGTCGTCGTAAGGCCCTGCAGAAGGTCCGGGATACTGTTTCATCATGCTTTATGCCCTCCAATCTGGCCGTTTCTGTCGATGGCTGTGGCACCGTCTTCCAGGTTCATGGCCTTCAAAATGGAATTCTTTCCGAATTTTTTCTTGATGTCCAGCATGGCCTGCTGCATCTGCCGTTCTTTTTCCAGATCGGCTTCCTCTGCCGCCTTCTTTTCTGTTTCCTCTGCAAAATCTGTAAACAGGCTCAGCTGCTGTTCTCCGTTATCTTCGGGCACGTTTGCTGCAGCCAGCACGCGGCAGGCCGTCAGATTCAGCCGCCGGACCAGAAGCCCGGGCGCAACGATTTTGTCATAGAGAGCCGTGACGCTTTCCAAAATCTTTTTTCCCGACGATGTGTACCGATCCAGGTTTGCGGTGCCGTGGGCGTGTTTCGGAACAGTGCGGCCGTAATGATCTGTGGTGACCGCACCCTGATACGCTTTTCGACGCAGTGGATCGGAGAGATTTTCGATGTCGTAGCCTACGGTAAGCACAAGCTGGTCGGTCATCATCCCCTTATCCACCAGATCCAGGGCCAGGGCATCTGCCATTTCCCGTACCACCAGCCTGGCGGCCTCGAAGGTATACGGGTGCTGCAGCACCTGACCGGAGCCGATGCTGTTTGCATCCGGCCGGTAGGACTTGATATCTGCCATGGTGCAGGGTTCCCAGCCCCAGGCATGATCGATGAGTAGTTCCGCGTTTACCCCAAACAGCTTGTACAGAAGCTCTTCGTTATGATAATCCGTTGGCTTTCCGATGGAGCACCGGGCGATATCTCCCATGGTATACAGACCATGGGATTCCAGCTTTTTCGCATATCCACGGCCCACGCGCCAGAAATCTGTCAGTGGCCGATGAGTCCAGAGGGAGCGGCGATAGCTCATTTCGTCCAGTTCCGCAATGCGGACGCCGTTCTCATCCGGCGGAATATGCTTCGCTTCGATGTCCATGGCGATTTTGCACAGATACAGATTGGTGCC
>JBJESY010000225.1:2392-12979 GCA_051883035.1 Anaerovoracaceae bacterium
CCGTACGCCTTCAGAGAAGGAGAGACTGCAAGGCAGATGGTCTTTTCCGTCCGGCTGGGATCCGCTACCACCAGATGAGTGGTCATGGGATCCAGATCCCGCTCCATACACTCCACAGAAGCGTAGAATGACTTCAGATCGATGGCGATATATGTTCTGCTTGAGGTACCTTTTGAATCAGCCATGGCGAGGGGATCCTTTCCTGAAAGTTGGTTGCGGCAGTTAATGCTTGAGAACAAATGTTCTCAAATTGATTATACACGAAAAACGAGCAAAAGGGAAGGGAAAAATAGAAGTAAAAAAATGGAAAAAAGTGGAAAGACGGACGTATGAAAGGAAAAATGAGCAAAAGAAAACCGCTGAACCTGTTGAAATTCAGCGGTTTTTTGGTGCGCCATGAGGGACTCGAACCCCCAACCTTCGCATTCGTAGTGCGCGACTCTATCCAATTGAGCTAATAGCGCATATACTTGTTCTAGGAACTCGTACTATATTATTATAACGAATAGATGCCGGTTTGTCAAATAGAAATCGCCGGTATTTCGAAATTTTTTGTAAATTTTTATGAGATTTTTTGAATCCACTTTTTTGCATCTCACCTGACGTTCCTGGACCCATACATATTCATCAAAAAAATGCAAAAAGGTATGTGCCAACTCCTCTTCAACAGCCCGATTTTTCGGAAAAACTGCCGAATTTCAACAGTTTTCAGCGAAAATCCGGATCTTTTCAAGCCGCAACACGACCCTTTTGCAATATTTTGCCTGAATAAGTATGTGTTTGACATAGCTAACCGTCGAAGAGCGAAGCGGACGCCCAGCAGGTGCTTTGACTCCGCTAATTTTTGTGCCGAAATAATTCTGCACTTGGCAGGGTAGGGGATTCGGTTGTATACTAATAGTATCTTAGCAGTAATTTTACGGGAGGATGAAAGAATGGGCGACAGCGGGAACAGAACTATGTGTATGGATACAGCAGCGGACCATTACAAAACGCTGATTGAGGAGACGGCAAAAGAACTGGCGCCGGAGCTGAAAAAGCTGGCGCTGGATATTCACGACAATCCGGAACTGGGACACCAGGAATTCAAGGCCTGCGGATGGCAGGCGGAACTGCTGCGGAAATATGGTTTTGAAGTTGAGGTGGGATTTGAAGGAATCCCGACGGCATATAAGGCGGTGTATCGAGGCGGAGCCGGCGGACCGTGCGATGCGGCCAGCGGATTAATCGGACAGACCGAAGCCGCCGGCGCTGGGCCGAAGCTGGCCATGCTGGCAGAGTATGATGCGCTGCCGGAGCTGGGCCATGGCTGCGGACACAACCTGATTGCCATGATCAGCGTAGGTGCGGGGCTGGTAATTCGCAAACTGGTGGACAAGCTGGGCGGAGAAATCCATGTGATCGGTACTCCGGCGGAGGAAACGGCAGGGGCCAAGGTGGAAATGGCACGAAAAGGTGCATTCCAGGGATATGACGCTGTCATGATGGCCCATCCTATGGATGAGAATTTTACTTCCATGGATACCCTGGCCATGTACTGCAGAACTTTTGAATTTTTCGGGAAGACCGCTCATGCCGCTGCGGCACCGTATGAAGGATGCAACGCACTGGATGCGGTAATCAACTTCTTCAATCTGGTGAACGCCCTGCGGCAGCAGACGAAATCGGATGCCCGAATCCACGGCATCATTACCAACGGAGGCGTGGCACCCAATGTGATTCCGGATTACACATCGGCACTGTTCTATATCCGTGCAGAGAAGGTGGCCTATGTGGAAGAACTGCTGAAGAAGATTACAGCCTGCGCAGAAGCGGCGGCACTGGGCACCGGCACTACCGTGAAGATCTCAAAGGCAGAAGAAGATTTTAAAGATACCTGCAGCAATCTGTACTTGGCCAATCTGGCCTGCAGCCAGATGGAAAAACTGGGCGTAGCAATTCCGAATCCGGGAAGAACCGTGATTTCCGGATCCTCCGATCTGGGAGATGTGAGCTATCAGTGCCCGGCGATTCAGCTTTGCTGCGGCATGGGACTGGACGACGGAGAAGCCAAGTACGGACCGCACACCATAGAATTTACACGACACGCATGCTCAGAACAGGCGCTGGATAACGCCATGAATTTCGTAAAAGGCTTTGCCATGACGGCGGCCGAACTGCTGACCAATCCGGACCACCTGGCAGCAATCCGCAGGGAATTCGAAAAAATCATACAGGTCTAAGCAGAAAGGAGAAAACTTGCATATACCCGCATTCATATCCGATCTGGCGGTCATGATGCTGACCGCCGGAGCAATCACCATACTATTTCGAAAAATCAAACAACCTCTGATCCTGGGGTATATCCTGGCCGGGTTTCTCACCAGCCCGTATTTTCCCCTGTTCATGACCGTAGAAGATACGGAAGCCATTCATATCTGGAGTGAGATCGGCATCATATTCCTCATGTTCCACCTGGGGCTGGAATTCAATCTTCATAAGCTGGCCCAGGTGGGAAGCACGGCCATCGTGACCACCATCATCGAAGTGGCAGGCATGCTGGCGGCAGGCTTTGGCGCCGGACAGCTGCTGGGCTTCGGCATCATGGACAGCATCTGCCTGGGCGGCATGCTTTCCATGAGTTCCACCACGGTCATCATTAAAGTCTTCGATGAACTGAATCTAAAGGGGAAGAAATATACGGAGATGGTCTTCGGTACCCTGGTCATTCAGGACATCGTGGGGATCTTCATGATGGTCATTCTCTCCACTTTGTCGGTCCGCCAAAACATATCCGGCGGGCAGATTGTCGTCAGCCTGGGCCTGATGGTGCTGTACCTGATCATATGGCTGCTCCTGGGTATTTATCTGCTGCCGACCCTTCTGAACCGGGCCATTCAGTATATGAACGACGAAATGCTGCTGGTGGTCTCCGTGGGCATCTGCTTCGGCATGGTGCTGCTGGCCGACTGGCTGGGATTTTCCACGGCACTGGGCGCGTTTCTGGCGGGATCCCTGCTGGCCGGAACTCTCCATGTGGAACGGGTGGAGCACCTGACCAAAGGCGTGAAGGACATGTTCGGCGCCGTATTTTTCCTCTCCGTAGGCATGATGGTGGACCCGTCCATGATTGCCCGGTATGCGGTGCCGATTCTCGTGATTATTGCCGTAACGCTGGCAGGCAAGCTGGTTTTTTCGGCCCTGGGCATGCTTCTTTCGGGACAAAATCTGGAAAACTCCGTTTCCGGCGGTCTGGCGCTGGCCCAGATCGGGGAATTTGCGTTCATCATCGCTTCGCTGGGAAACAAGCTGGGTCTCATCAGTCAGTTCCTCTATCCCATCGTGGTGGCGGTTTCCGTCATCACCACCTTTACCACGCCATACTGCATCAAGGCAGCGCCATATGTGGTCAGATGGCTGGAAAAGCATCTTCCTGACCGGCTGCTGACCAAGCTGGAACGCTACACCTCGGCGGAGCAGCAGGAGGAGGAACAGGACAGCGACTGGTACGCATATATTAAGAAATACTTCTTCCGCATGACCGTCTACGGCGGAATCATGCTGGTGGCCGTCATGGTGGGTGTGCGGGGGCTGGAGCCGTTTCTGGCATCCCATTTCCCGGATTTTCCGAGCAAAATCCTCACGTGCGTCTTTATTTATCTCGTCATGGCGATGTTCGTGCGGCCGATGCTGAACCTCCATAACAACCTGTTTACCGCACTGTGGCTGAAGCAGGTGTCCTTCCATCTGCCGCTGATCGTGCTGAACGCCATCAAACTGGTGGTCATTGCGCTGATTGCCATGATTCCGATGATGGCATTCTTCGATGCACACCCGGTGCTGCTGGCACTGGCGGTGACGGTGGTGCTGCTGGCATTTCCGAAAACCGGGCTCATGGCCACCGCCTATCTCCAGTTGGAGACTCGGTTCCTGCGGAATTTCAACGAACGGATTATCCAGCAGGAGGAACGGGCCGGCAGGCATCAGACCTGGCTGGATCAGCAGCTTTATATCATGTCATTCATCGCACCGGAGGATGCGGACTTTCTGAACCGATCGCTGGATAGTCTCAGCTGGGGCATGCGGTACAATGTGTATGTGGTGAAGATCCGCCACGACGGAAAGCAGTACATTCTGCCGGACAGCGAAATGACCATACATGCAGGAGACAAGGTCTTCGCCGTGGGCGAAGAAAAAGCGCTGATGAATTTCTATGCCCTGACCCGGCTGGAGCAGACGAAGCCTCTGCGAACTCTGAAGCAATTCATGGAGACTGACTACCCGGACGTGGAAAACGCCCTGTCCGTCTGCGCCATCAAGATCTACGGGGATGAGGATTTTGCGGGGAAATCCATCCGCCAGAGCCAGATCCGGACCCAGTGGGACTGTCTGATCCTGGGCCTGCAGAAAGACGGCTATCCGATCATCATGCCGGACCCGGACATGCTGCTGACCCGGGACGACATCCTGTGGGTCATGGGCTCCAATAACCACGTGGGACAGCTGGCAGCCCGGTATGTGAATCTGGCTGACTGAAGCCCGGATTCGAAGAACCAGTCGAACTAGGTTATTCAACTGGTTCTTCTTTTTTCTGCAAGAATTCAATCCCTTTTTGTGTAATACGTGTGCCATTTCGCCCTCTGCTGATTTCGATAAGCCCCTCCGATTCTAACTGTGAAAACAGTGTGCGCAGTTGAATATCACTGATTTTGATGGCATTGTTCTTCATGATCTGCAAAACAGTCACACGCCCGATTCCGTGAGGCGAGCTGTGAGTATAAATCGTATTTAGAACATACCGAGAAAGATCAAAACCGCCGGTCCCGGAAGAACCGGGCTGCGGCATCTCCCTTTCCTGGTAGAGATATCCTGGAAGCTTGTAAAGAGCCAGATAATAGACTGCGGCATTTTCCAGTTCTCGTACGTTTCCCGGCCAGTCATAGGCCATAAGGGCGCGGCGATCCTCTGAAGTCAGATTTCGGTAGGCACTTCCCAGAAAATGTTTCATCAGAGAAGGGATGTCCTCTTTACGCTTACGCAGGGGCGGGAGAACCAGCGGCAAAACATTAAGACGGAAGAACAAATCACTTCGAAACGTGCCTGCATTCACAGCAGCTTCCAGATCCCGGTTCGTGGCGGTAATCAGACGGATATCTACATCAATCAGCCGATCACTGCCGACACGCATGATTTGCTTTTCTTGTATGGTTCGAAGCAGCTGAGACTGAACCTTTGGAGAAATGTCTCCGATTTCATCGAGAAAAATCGTTCCGTGGTTCGCTTGTTCAAAAAGTCCAATCTTTCCTTTATTGTCGGCACCGGTGAATGCCCCGGCTTCGTAACCAAACAGTTCACTTTCCAGAAGTGTTTCAGGGAGTGAGGCGCAGTTTACCGCTACAAAGGGTTCGTTGCTTCGGAACGACGCATTGTGGATGGATTGCGCAACAAGCTCTTTGCCGGTGCCGCTTTCTCCACGGATGAGTACGGTATGATCGGTTATTGCAATCTGCTGTGCAGTTCGAATTGCCATTTCCATCGCAGGGGAATCATGAATGATATCTTTAAAGTGATACTTTGCCACATGACCTCTGCGACGATTGCTGATTGTAGATGGACTGCTTTCATCTTGCAGGGTGATATAGTATCCGGCGACTTCATCCATCAAGGAAATCGGATATCGGTTACAGGAATAGCAGGCACCGTTTATTTTCATCTCATGCTGCGCGCAAGTTGAGTCCGCCAACAGGGATGGGTTCATGCAGGATTTTAAAGAAATGCTGCTTTTATCGCTGACGTGAAATATCTGCATTGCCTTTTCGTTGGCGTAAACGACTTGATAATGATAATCGGTAAGAATCATGCCAATTTTGCTGGAACTGACGACGCGATTGAGCATTTCGCCTTTTAAATATCCATAGATGTAGTTGGAATGGAATGCATTATTCGATTCTACCACGTCCTGGATGTGACGGAATAAATTCCGGTTAATGGTTTCTACATCCAGATCCAGGAGCCGCATCAGCTTAAACATCGTGTCAAAACTGACCTGGCGGTAACCAATGTCAATCACTTGTTTGATGTGGGGAGGAACCAGGTGGGGTTCAGCGGGTGTGACGGCAACATGAAGATGGTTATAAATTCCGGTATGTGCCAGCGTTTCGTCGAAAGGTATCATATTGATATGACTGATTCCTACTTCGTAAAACGAATTGATTGTATCCCTGGAACTGATATAGGAATCGTTGACTACAAGTACATTTTCTCCCATTGGAATTTGAGAAAGCTTAACCAGCGCACTGCGGTCGGGACTGCGATTGAGTTTAAGAACTTTATGAAAATCTTTCACATAAGCGGAAACCTGCTGATAGATATATTCATCTACTGCAAGATAGGCATCAGCCTGCAGCTCAACATCCTCATCCAGATTTTGCAAGAAGCAATTTACAAACATCACATTATCTTCGAAAACTTCTTCCAGATTGCTCTTTATGAAATCAATCGCCTTATAGTTTTCGTATGATCTGTAAAAAAGGATAACGTGTTTCATTCTATTCTCCCCATATGGCCCAAAGAATTTGCAGCAAAAAAATATAGTAAATGCATATATGCAAAATATATGCAAAAATCATGCCTGCTGGTTCGCAACGGAAACCAAGGGAAAAAGGATAATAATGGAACGGAAATGGGTTATAAACGAGTTATAAATAGGTTAAAACCTGTTTAAGACAATATTTCATTTTCATTGCAGATTGCGAAAAAGGTGCGATGTAGATTGGATTTCTGCGCTTTTTCTGCACTTTTGAAGGTGATTATGGTGAAAAGGATAAAATGGCATGATTATTGCGAAAAGAATTGTTAAACGTGATAAACGAGCAAGTATTTATCCGTTGCATCGCTTTCGAAATTGAATTAGTTTATTTCGAACCAAACAGAAAGGAGAAAGAAATGAAGAAGAAGTTATTAGCAACCCTGCTTTGTATCGCGATGATCGTGACTTGCTTTGCAGCGTGCGGGGGAAATAACGGCGGAGACTCCGATGCGGACGGTACCGCTGTAAAAAAGATCGTATATGCAAATGGCGGACAGCCTGCAGCTATGGACTATGTAAACGGAAGTGCATATGCGAATTATTCCATTCTGAAATATAATATTTATACCGGGCTTTGCCGTATTTCAAAAGATGGTACTGCAGAATTAGGTTATGCGGATGACTATTCAGTCAGTGAAGATGGTCTGGTATGGACCTTCCATATTCGTGAAGACGCCAAGTTCTCCGACGGACATGATATGAATGCACATGATTTTGTCGAAACCATGAAGTACTACTGCGCACCGGAAACCGCAGCAATCACCACTACATTGGAAGAATACATCGCGGGTATGTCTGATTATGTAACCGGAAAAGGTGATTGGGATGCTGTAGGATACAAGGCTCTGGATGACTATACTCTGGAAATTACCCTTGCAAACCCTTGCACTTACTTCCTGGATCTTGCCTGCACCTATGTTGCAATTCCGATGTACATCGTAAATGAAAATCCGGATTGGAACAAGACTGCTGAAACCTACGTAGGAAACGGTCCGTTCAGAATTGTTGAACTGAAGGATCAGGTAAACGTTGTTCTGGAAAAGAACCCGTACTACTATGATGCAGAAAACGTAAAGATCGATCAGGTTGAATTCGTATTTGTTGATGACCCATCCGTAGAATTTGCATCCTATAAGAACGGTGATATCGATGTTTCTGACAATTTGAATGCGGAAGCAACTTCTAAGTATAAAGACACGGATGAATTCGTGGTAGCAAACAGAATCGGTGTAAACTTCATGACATGCAACACCAACGTGATTCCGGACAGCCGCATTCGTCTGGCATTCTCTCTGGCAATTGACAGAGAAATGATTCTGAATATTCTGGGTGTCACCCACACTCCTGCAACCGGTCTGGTTCCATACGGAATTCACTGGGGCGATGATCAGTTCCGTGATAAAGCCGGTGAAGTTGTTAATTACAATCCAGAACGTGCGAAAGAACTGCTGGCAGAAGCCGGATATCCAAACGGCGAAGGTCTGCCTACTTACACTCTGGCAGTACAGAACGATGAAGAATCCATGAACAAAGCACAGGCGCTGCAGGCTATGTGGAAGGAAGTCGGTCTGAATGTGGAAATCGTTTCCTACGAACCATCCACTTACTGGGATGTATTCGATACAGAAGACTGGGCAATCGCTGATGACGGCTGGACCGGTGACTATGACGATCCGAGCACCAATATGTTCCTGTGGGAAGAACGTCGCGAAGTAAATCCGGATGGATCCCTGAGAGATGCACGTTGGCATGATGAAAAGGCACTGGAATATAATGCGCTCATGCAGTCAACCTATGTTGAAACTGATAACGAAGTTCGTATGGAAACCTTTGCAGAAGCAGAAAAGATTCTTGCAGAAGAAGTTCCTATCATTCCAATCATGTTCTACTCAGATTCTATGCTTGTAAATCCAAGAGTACAGGGTGTTCTGAAGAATTACATCGGCCACGTATTCTTCCAATATGCAGATATCGTGGAATAGCGAATACCTGACGAAAGTATTATGATGAGATATTACAGCAGGAGTTTGCCGTTAGGCAAGCTCCTGTTGTAAAAATGACAGTATACAGAAAGGCAAAAAAATGCTGAAATATATTATCAAGCGCGTTCTCGTCGCAGTCGTGTCCATGTTTCTGCTGATCACCATTACATTCTTTTTGATGCATGCGATACCTGGAAGCCCATTTAATGCAGGAGATCGAAAAAACCTGAATCCGGAAGTGATTGAAGCAATTGAAGCAAAGTACGGACTGGATCTTCCTGTTCATGAGCAGTATATCAACTATGTAAAAAATCTGCTTCACGGCGACATGGGATTATCCATGAAAAAACTAAATTATAGCGTAAATGAACTGATTGCAGATAGTTTCCCGGTTTCTGCACAGATTGGTTTTTTTGCAATTATTGTTGCTCTGGCAGTCGGAATACCGCTTGGTGTGGTGGCTGCATTGAAACGGGGCGGTGTGGCAGATATGTTCTCCATGACACTGGCTACCGTGGGCATTTCCATACCGACCTTCGTAATTGCGTTGCTCTTAATGTATCTGTTCTGTATGAAACTGGCCTGGCTACCGCCTTTCGGATGGGGAGAGTTAAAACATTTTATTTTGCCGGTAGCATGTCTGAGCCTTGCGCCGATTGCAAACATTACGCGTCTGACCCGTTCTACGCTTATGGAAGTGGTACAGCAGGATTACATACGGACTGCAAGATCAAAGGGGCTTTCGGAGTTTGTTGTCATCGGTAAGCATGCCATGCGGAATGCTATCGTTCCGGTTGTTACCTACTTGGGACCACTGGTAGCTGGCCTGATGACGGGCAGTTTTGCCATTGAGCGTATGTTCATGGCCCCGGGAATCGGCCGCTATTTCGTAAACTCTGTCAGTGATCGCGATTATACCATGATAATGGGAGTAACAATTTTCTATGGTCTGTTTATTATGGTATGTACCTTAATTGTAGATATCGCTTATGCAATCATTGACCCACGGGTAAGATTGGATTCTTAAGGAGGGTTAATATGAGCAAAAAAATAGAAATGTTTCCAGAAATCCCTGCACCTCCATATACCATGGATGATATGGATATTCCAGTGGAATTATTTGAACCATTACCGGAGGAAGAAAAGCTGACTGACGTGATTAATCGGCCAAGCATCTCCTACTGGCAGAATGCTTATATGAAGATGAAGAGCGACAAACTGGCTGTCGCAGGATTTATATTTATCGTCTTTATGGCTTTCGTGGCGATTTTTGTTCCTATGTTAAGCCCATATACTTATGATGCACAGGATTATGAGGCAATTTACCAGCTGCCAAGCATGCAGCATCTTCTCGGTACGGATATGTTTGGACGCGATGTGCTTGTGCGCATTGCATATGGTGCCAGAATCAGTTTGACCATAGGTCTTGTAACTGCCCTTGTCAGCTTGATTGTAGGAGTTATTTTCGGTGGAATTTCCGGTTTTTTCGGCGGAAAGGTGGATATGCTGATGATGCGTTTCGTGGATGTATTCTCGTCAGTTCCGTCTCTGCTGTACAGTATTCTGCTGATTATGTTCATGGGACCGAAGATGACCAGCATTCTCCTTGCAATCTGTATTACATACTGGCTCAGCCCGGCTCGTCAGACTCGTGGACAGATTTTGTCGGTAAAAAATCAGGATTTTGCGACTGCTGCGAAGGTGGTTGGAGAAAGCAAAGTGCAGATTCTGTTCCGTCATCTGATTCCAAACAGTATGGGACCAATTATTGTAACGGTTATGCTTCTCATTCCTTCAGCAATCTTTGAAGAAGCATTCCTGAGCTTTATCGGAATAGGTATTGCTGTGCCGGTAGCCAGCTGGGGTACTCTGGCCAATGACGGAATGGCTACGATGGGAATGTATCCGCATTTGATGCTATTCCCAGCACTGGCAATCAGCTTGACCATGTTTGCATTGAATTTTATCGGCGACGGTCTGCGTGATGCGCTTGACCCGCGTTTGAAGAAATAGAGGTAGGAATTATGTCAGATCATC
>JBJESY010000226.1:0-2425 GCA_051883035.1 Anaerovoracaceae bacterium
GATTCGGAGGCAGCGAGGCGAAGCTCTACAGCACCAATAAGGAACTGAAAACTCAGGCACTCCACTACGACCTGCATCTGCTGGAGGCCAAGGTGCGCCATCTGGGAACCGACCGGAATGTGGAGATTCTGGGCCGTATTTATGACTATATTAAGGATACGGTGGAATGCCGGTTCCACACCACCCTGGAAACGGTGGAACAGCAGGAAGACGGTACCTTCCTTGTGACCACCGACCGGGGTGAGCAGTTTGCCTGCCGGGATCTGGTGCTGGCCACCGGCCGGTCCGGATCGAAATGGATGGGCAGCGTCTGCGATCATCTGGGCATCAAACAGAAAAAGAACCGGGTGGACATCGGCGTCCGTGTGGAACTGCCTGCGGAGATCTTCGCCCATATTACCGATCAGGTCTACGAGAGCAAGTTCGTCTATCAGACGGAAAAATACAACGACCTGGTGCGGACTTTCTGCATGAATCCATACGGGGAAGTGGTGGCTGAAAACACCAACGGTATTGTCACCGTCAATGGCCACAGCTATGCGGATCCGGCGCTTCGGACGGAGAACACCAACTTCGCCCTGCTGGTATCAAACACCTTCACAGAGCCTTTCGAAGACAGCAACGAGTACGGCGAATCCATCGCCCGCCTGTCTAACATGCTGGGCGGCGGCGTTCTTCTGCAGCGGTTCGGGGATCTGGTGAAGGGACGTCGTTCCAGCGAGCGGCGCATGGAGAAGTGCTTTACCCGGCCGACCCTGAAGGCGACCGCCGGCGACCTGTCTCTGGTTATCCCGAAGCGGCAGCTGGATGACATCATCGAGATGATCTACGCCCTGGATAAGATTGCGCCGGGCACGGCCAATGAAGATACGCTGCTCTACGGTGTGGAAGTCAAGTTCTACAACATGAAGGTGGAAGTGGACCAGAATATGGAAACGGCTGTGAAGGGACTGTATGCCATCGGCGACGGCTCCGGCGTGACCCATTCTCTGTCTCAGGCTTCCGCCAGCGGCGTGCTGGTAGCAAGGATACTGGCGGAGAAGTACGGGGCGAAATAACTGTGCCTGACAGAAGAAAAAGTGAATACTGTCTGAAAACTTCACGCTCATTGTAACCGGTGGGCGTGTTTTTTTCTGGCATGAAACCGTCGAATGGAGGTGAAAAAAGTCGAACTGTAGATCTTTTTGACGAGGCGTGTCGGACTGCGGCAGGTCAGGTCGAAGTTTGTAAAAGGATTCCTCTTGAACCTGAAGAGTATAATGGTAGAATTTTGTTATAGAAAACGTTTTCTTCTATTTAACACAGCAATTTACCATAAGTATATAAAGGAAAAAGGAATGAGGAAAACCAGATGAAACAAATGAAACATAAGAAGAGAAATCCAAAGAAATATACGATTTGTAATCCGGTCATTTTTTCGATTGTAATGCAGAATCCGGAGCTTTGCCGGGGTCTTCTTGAACGGATTTTTCCGGATCGGAAGGTGAAGGAAGTTCAGGTGAAATATGAAATAGCGGACGACGAGGAGGACGACGCAGAGGACGAAGCGGAAAACGATTCGGAGCAGAACTCCGGGCCGGATGCAGGAATATCGGATGGAAAAGCGGAAACGGAGCGAACTGTGGCAGTTGCGGCAGATGCAAAAGCCGTTCGTCTGGATGTGCTGTTTGAAAATGACGAGGAATGGTATGACATAGAACTTCAGGTGACCTATCAGGAATATCTGCCCCAGCGAAGCAGATATTACCAGAGCGTTATGACAGTGTACAGCATGGAACGGGGCGAGGAATATAGTAATATGAAGCCCGGGTACGTGATTTTTATCTGCCTATTTGATCCTTTTGGGAAAAACCTGCCCATATACTCTTTTCAGATGTGTGACGGAAAAAATAGCTTGATTCTTGGTGACGGACAGTTTACAATATTCTTAAATGCAAACTGTACAGTGAATGTACCAACGGAACTGGAAAGCTTCTTCCGCTATCTGCGAACAGGTGAAGCACCGGAAGGCGATGTGCTTCTGAAACAGTTGGATCGGGCAGTGGAAGAAGCTGCAAACAGAGAGGGGGTTCGGGAAAGAGTGACCTTATACGATGAGATGCTGCGCATCCAGACGAGTCTGGATCGGGTGAAAACAGAAAAAGACCGGATAGAAGCCGAGAAAAAGAAGATTGAAGAAGAAATAAAGCGCGCCGAAGAAGAGATAAAGCAAGTCGAAACTGAAAAGAAACGCATCGAGGCCGCGAAGCAGCGTGCAGAGGCCGCGAAGCAGCGTGCAGAAGAAGAAAAGGCTCGCATTGAAGCCGCGAAGCAGCAGGCCGAAGAAGAAAAGGCCCGCATTGAAGCCGAGAAGCAGCGTGCAGAAGCGGAGAAGCAGCGTGCAGAAGAAGAAAAGGCTCGCATTGAAGCCGCGAAGCAGCAGGCC
>JBJESY010000227.1:0-2417 GCA_051883035.1 Anaerovoracaceae bacterium
AGAAGCCATCTTCCAGGACATGGTCAGTTTCGCCGAGTATGCGTTTAATAAAAGTCACGCCGCAGCTTATGGCGTGGTGGCTTATGAAACGGGCTGGCTGAAGGCCCACTATCCGGTGGAATTCATGGCAGCACTCATGACCAGCGTTATGGGGGATTCGGATTCCGTCGCAAAATACATTCGCAACTGTTCGGAAATGGGCATTGCGGTTCTGCCGCCGTGCGTCAACGAAAGCCAGAAGAAATTCAGCGTGGTGGACGGCAAGATCCGGTTTGGTCTGCAGGCAGTGAAAAATGTGGGCGAGGGCGCCATCGATGCCATCATCGAGGCCAGAGAGCAGAAGGGCCTGCCGAAGACCCTGCCGCAGTTTATTTCCAACGTGGAGATCAGCCAGGTCAATAAGAAAGCCATCGAAAGCCTGATCAAGGCCGGCGCCACCGACTGTCTGGAAGGAAACCGTGCCGCACAGCTGGCGGCTTACGAGGGACTGGTGGAATCGGCACAGAATACATCGAGAAAAAACCTGGAGGGACAGATCTCCCTGTTCCAGATTGCCGGCGATGAGATGCAGGCCGGCGGGCTGGAGGTACGTCTTCCCAACGTGGAAGAATTTTCGAAAGACCTGAAGCTGGCCATGGAGAAGGAGATGCTGGGCATCTACCTGACGGACCATCCGCTGAACGAGTATGTGGAGCAGATGAACCGTCTGTCTTCCGTTACCAGCGATCAGCTGCATCATGCGGCGGAGGGCCTGGAGGCCGGCGATCCGGCTGCGGAATGTGAGCCTTGCGGCACTGTGGCTGCCGGCCGGAACGGAGAAAAGATCCGGGACGGCATGCCGGTGGTGATGACCGGTATGATCAATTCCCGCAGGACACTGATTACGAAAAACAGCAAAATGATGGCCTTCCTCCAGCTGGAGGATCTGTACGGTGTGACGGAAATTGTAGTTTTTCCGAACGTCTATGAACGCTGTGCCGCCTTTACGGAGGTGGACCAGGTGATCGCCGTCCGCGGTACGCTCAACTTCAAAGAAGAGGAAGCACCAAAGGTGCTGGCCGATGAGATTTTACCGCTGGAGGAAGCGGCGGAACGAGGATTCAGCCAGCGGGGCGGCCAGAGAGGCGGTTCGCGGAATGCGCAGAGCAGTGGCTCACGGAGTGCACAGAGTAGTGGGCAGAGGGGCATGCAGCCGGCGGAACGGACGCCTGCGCAGCAGCAGGCAGCGCAGCCTTCCTCTGGCGGCCAGACACAGCCGGCTGAACAGCCGGAAGGACTGGTTAAGGTGAAGCTGACAGCCGGAATGAACCGGGAAATAACCCTGGAACAGGTAAAAAGCGTGCTGAAGCGCCATCCGGGCAAAGCCCAGGTGCTTATCTATCTGCCGGAGGGAAAGACCCTTCGGACAGACCGGCAGCTGTGGGTGAAGCCGGATCAGAACCTGGGAAACCAGCTGATGGCCATCCTGGGAAAAGAAAATGTAAAAATGACAGAATAAAAGATGACAGAATAAAACATGACAGAATGAAAGGGGAGAAAGCCATGAAAAGAATCGGAGTATTGACCAGCGGCGGAGATTCACCGGGTATGAACGCAGCCATCCGGACGGTGGTCCGGTGTGCCATAGAAAAAGGAATGGAAGTTTACGGTATTCAGCGGGGCTATGAAGGGCTGCTGGATGGTGAACTGAAGCAGATGGACAGAAGCTCAGTGGGAGATATCCTTCACCGGGGCGGTACCATGCTGAAAACCGCCAGAAGCGAGCGCTTCAAGACACCGGAGGGGATAGACCGGGGTGCAGAGATGCTGCGAACCTTTGGCATCGAAGGTCTGGTGGTAATCGGCGGTGACGGCTCCATGCGGGGCGGCATCGAACTGGCCAGACGGGGCATCACGGTCATGTGCCTGCCGGGAACCATCGACAACGACCTGCAGTATACGGATTTTACCATAGGCTTTGATACGGCAGTCAATACCGTACTGGACGCCATCTCCAAGCTGCGGGATACGTCTTCTGCTCATGACAGGACCACCGTGGTGGAAGTCATGGGACGCCACTGCGGCGACATCGCACTGTATGCGGGACTTGCCGGCGGTGCGGAAGCTGTACTTGTGCCGGAAGTACCGTCGGATGTGAACGAGATCTGCCGCCATATCATCGAAGGACGGAATCGGGGCAAGTTGCACAGCATCATTATAAAGGCGGAAGGCGCCGGGATTTCCAGTGAGGAATTGACCAGAACCATTGAGCAGAAGACAGGAAAAGAAACCAGGCTGGTGGTTCTTTCCTATCTGCAGCGGGGCGGAAGCCCGACACTGCGGGATCGTAATCTGGCCACCCTGACTGCAGCCAAGGCGGTGGATCTGCTGTGGCAGGATTCCGGCAGCAAGGCAGTGGGCGAAGTAGACGGTTCCAT
>JBJESY010000228.1:0-2394 GCA_051883035.1 Anaerovoracaceae bacterium
AATGGCCTTTTCCGCTTTGCTTTCCTGATAAACGCCCAGAACCGCATTGATGATGACTACGGCCAGAATGATGATTACATCTGCGAAACTCTCCCCTGCATAAAACGAAGTTACGCCGGAGATCACCGCTGCCGCAATCAGAATCAGAATCATAGGATCCGCCATCTGGGCAAGGAACCGATGGAACAGGGATTCTCTTTCCGCTTCCTGCAGTTTGTTTTTTCCGCAGGCTTCCATTCTCGTCTGTGCTTCTGTTTCGCTGAGTCCCTCTTTCTGTGACTTGAGCTGCGTCAAGGTTTCTTCTGTACTTTTCAAATAGTATTGCATCTGCTTCCTCTCTTTCTTCCACTGGGGATTCCGGTAAAAGCCCATAAAAAAAGACTTCCACCATATACATAAAAATATACGGTAAAAGTCTTACTATTTAAGATATCAGCGAACCGCTCTGCTTCTTTCTGCTCCCAGAAACGGCAGATCCGATTGTCCTGACGCAAAATACCACACCAGAAGGTGCCAGTTACTCCCTTTTACAACTCATAATCTTACTATAAGACAGCCCTCAGTGTCAATAGACAAAGAGGGCGGAACGTCTATAAGATTTTGCTAAAAAACGGTTTCTACAGACGGATCAGATCGTCTCTTCCCGGTCCGTTGGAAACGAATTTGATCGGATAGCCAACCAGACGCTCGATTTCCTTCACATAGTTTTTCGCTGCTGCCGGCAGAGCATCAAATTCCTTGATGCCGCGGATGTCGCATTTCCATCCCGGCATGGTTTTCAGCACCGGCTTGGCTTTATAACAGTCGATGGTGTTCGGGAAGTCTTCCGTCACCTTTCCGTCAATTTCATAACCGACACAGATCGGAATTTCATCCAGATAGCCCAGAGGATCCAGAACCGTCAGGGCGATTTCCGTGGTTCCCTGCATTCTGCAGCCATATCTGGTAGCCACTGCGTCAAACCAGCCCACACGTCTCGGACGACCTGTGGTTGCACCATATTCACCGCCGTCTCCGCCTCTTCTGCGCAGTTCCTCCGCTTCTTCGCCGAAGAGTTCAGAAACAAACGGACCTGCTCCTACGGCACTGGAATAGGCTTTCACAACCGTGGTGATATTCTTGATTTCATAAGGCGGAATTCCCGCGCCGATGGCACCAAACGCAGCCAGTGTGGAAGAACTGGTCACCATCGGATAAATGCCGTGGTCGGTATCCTTCAGGGAGCCAAGCTGACCCTCCAGAAGAATATTTTTACCTTCCTTCAGTGCCTGATGCAGGAATACGGATACATCACCCACATACGGACGAATCATTTCCCGATACTCTACACAGGTCTTGTAAAGCTCCTCTGCATCCAAAAGCGGCTTATGATACAGATGCTCCAGAATCACATTCTTCTGGGTCACCACATTGTTCAGTTTGTCTTTCAGATATGCATCATCGAACAGTTCGCAGACCTGGAATCCGATTTTGGCATATTTATCGGAATACGTCGGTGCGATACCGGATTTCGTGGAACCGAAGGACTTGCCTCCCAGACGTTCCTCTTCATACTGGTCGAATAAAATATGATACGGCATTACCACGTGGGCTCTGTCGGAAACCAGAAGCCGGGGTGCCGGTACACCCTGTTCCACCAGAGATGCGATCTCATTGATCAAAATCGGAATATTCAGCGCCACACCATTGCCGATAACGCTGGTGATGTGCTGATAGAATACGCCGGAAGGCAGGGTATGCAGTGCGAACTTTCCATATTCGTTGACAATGGTATGTCCCGCATTGCTTCCGCCCTGAAAGCGTACTACAATATCCGATTCCTTTGCCAGGCTGTCTGTAATCTTGCCTTTGCCTTCATCGCCCCAGTTTGCTCCTACGATTGCTCTGACCATTTTATTTTCCTCCTAAACTGTAATCTCAGCCTCCGCACCCAAAACGTCTGCATTGGCTGCAAGTATAGGCTTTATGACCCCGTTTAGAAACTCAGTCGTCTGCTGCGGTGCTCGTCCGACAAAATTTTCTGGCTTCATAACCTTCTGTAAAGCCTCAAGTTCTATATGAAAGGCAGGGTCTGCTGCGATTCTTTCCAGAAGATCGTTTGGCTTGCCCTCCTCTTTCACCATCTTTCCGGCTGCCATGGAATGTACACGGATTCTTTCGTGCAGTTCCTGCCGGTCGCCGCCCTGTTTTACGGCTTCCATCATGATATTTTCTGTTGCCATGAACGGCAGCTCATCCATCAGCCGTCTCTCGATCATCTTCGGATAAACCACCAGACCTTCGGAAACATTCAGATACAGCTGCAGAATGCCGTCTGTAGCAAGGAATGCTTCGCTGATGCTGATCCGTTTATTGGCAGAATCGTCCAGGGTTCTCTCAAACCACTGGGTCGAT
>JBJESY010000229.1:0-5481 GCA_051883035.1 Anaerovoracaceae bacterium
GTTAAAAATACATTGGAGGTGTCAACAAAAAACTCCACAACAACTTGACACGACCGGTGCTTTCGCACAGGTTGCACAGGTTACTACCATGATACCCATCTGGAATGCGAAGCTGTTCTGTGTCCACAGTCCGTTGAACCAATACGTACATAAGTCTAATGGGTTGGATCTTGTTAAGATAAGTGCGAGTACAAATACGAGGAAGGTCAGGATTAAGCAGAATACTAATGAATCCGGAATAATCTTATCTGCCGCGTACTGGAATTTTTTCGAAAGTCTCCATAACGGAGTACCTTTGCTCTGCTTTACGCTTTCGTTTGGCATGGTTTTTCTCCTTTTCCTTTTCATTTAAATAACAAACAACTTTACCGAATTTCTTTCCTTCTACTTACCTGCCCGCCGTTATCGCCGGGCAGCTGATGGGTGAACAGCTGTCCGACACCCGGCGGTCGGGTAATATTATGGAATTATGATGATTACTTGATGTTATCTTTTTTCCTTTAAAACTTTGCGGTTGCCAGCCAAGCTCTTCTCATTTTGCCGTTTGATGTGTGCCGCATCGCGTCGGATCGCAAAGGCAGCGACCGCCCCAGCGGCACCGGGACTATTTCAGGCCCAGGATCTGTCTTGCTTCGTCCGGGGTAGCTACTTCGCAGCCGTATTCTTCGATGATGCGGCGTGCTCTTTCTACGAACTGACGGTTGCTGTCAGCCAGCTGACCCTTCTTATACATTACGTTGTCTTCCATACCTACACGGATGTTTCCGCCCAGAGCGATAGCTGCATACATCACTTCCATCGCGCTGTGGCCAACACCGAAGGTGCTCCAGGTGTAGTTGCCCTTGCCGAAGAGTTCGTCTGCAGTTTCCTTCATGAACAGCAGGTTCTTTACGGAACCAGGGATGCCGTTGGCGCAACCCATGCAGAACTGGAAGTGCAGAGGTGCCTTCAGGATACCCTTCTTTACATAGTAAGCTGCGTTGGCGATCATGCCCGGGTCGAAGGCTTCGATTTCCGGCTTGGTGTTGGTCTCCTGGAACAGCTTGCCGCACATTTCCAGGAAGGAAGGGCTGTTGATGAACAGAGCGGTATTCAGCCAGTTCATGGAACCGCAGTCGTAGGAAGCCATTTCCGGCTTTAATTCCTTTACATGCTCTACTCTGGTTTCATCGGTTGCATAGATGTCGCCGGAAGTGGTCATGTTGATGATGATGTCGCAGTCAGGGTGGTTCTTCTTCAGCAGTTCTACGGTTTCTCTGAACTTGTTGTGGTCCATGGTGCCGTTGCCGTTGTCATCTCTCATGTGAATGTGGGCGATGGCTGCACCTGCCTGCCAGCAATCGTAGATGTCTTCGCTGATTTCAGCCGGCGTCATCGGCACGTTCGGATTGTTTTCCTTCTTCGGCCATGCACCGGTTACTGCTGCGGTAATGATTCTTTTATTCTTTAAATCTGCCATGATAATCACTCCTTTTTTATTTTAAGTCAAATTCTATGTAAGTCAAATTCTATTTATCGTACAGCATCTTGATCAGATAACTGTTCAGGTCTGCGTTGCATTTTGCGATCTTTTCGTCATCCCACTTGTAGAAGCCTTCTCCGGACTTGAAGCCCATCTTGCCTTCTTCCTTCATCTTTGTCAGCAGCGGGGATGGCTTGTGGGAATCTTCGATGTAATCCAGTACATAGTTGTGGATATTGAAGGTCAGGTCGGTTCCCACCATATCGGAATTTTCCAGCGGTGCCAGCTGCGGCAGTCTCAGACCGAAAGAATTCTTGATGGCCATGTCTACGGTTGCTGCATCGGCGATGCCGTTTTCCACGATGGAGATGGCTTCTCTCCAAAGCGCATGCTGCAGACGGTTTGCGATGAATCCCGGTACGTCCTTGTTGCAAAGTGCCGGCTTCTTTCCGATCTTCGCCATGAATTCCATCACGGTGTTTGCAGTTTCGTCGTCAGTGGCATCGGTTCTTACCACTTCCACCAGCGGAATCAGGTGACCCGGGTTCCAGAAGTGGGTTCCTACGAAACGGTTTCTGTATTTCAGATCTCTGGAGATCTCGGACGGGCTCATTACGGAAGAGTTGGTGCAGAAGATGCAGTCCTTTCTGCAGCGTGCTTCCAGCTTAGCGAAGGTTTCCCGCTTCAGGTCCATGTTTTCAAACACGGCTTCGATCACCAGGTCTGCATTCTTGATGCCGTCGCTTTCCAGATCCTGTGTGAAATGGATCCGGGTCAGTCTTTCTGCCAGTTCGTCCTCGGAAACGATTCCTTTTTCCACCAGCTGCTTGGTGCTGGTGCGGATACCTGCTTCCACATCGACCGGGTTGATGTCGTAAATTGTGATGTCGTAGTCCTTGACAGAAGAAGCGACGAATGCGATGTTCTTACCCATTAAACCGCCGCCCATAATCAGGACATTTTTGATTGCTGCCATGTAACTCATTCCTTTCTTTTCAGGTTGTGTAACATTTCTTTATTTCTTACAAGATTCCGGATTCTTGTTCTTTTCACCTTCCTAAAATAGCAAATTGCGTGCCAAAATCCATCGTCTCGACGAAAACGGCTTCGTTTCAACGTTTTTACGGTTTGGGCTCTGTGTATAGAGTAAGTTGCAAAAAAACAACATGTTGCAAAATCGAAACCTCAATAGGTCTCAATTTTGCAACATGCTATATTTTCCTTTCTTTCCTCTTTTTCGCAGTTAAATCAGATCATCATCCAGTAAAAAATCAATGATACCGATATTCAAGATTCCGTTCTCATCATACCAACGCTTTCGAATATCGTGACGAACAATGATTTTAGGAAATGAATCACCGGTCAAAGAAAATGGCTTGTTTTTGGTTGCTGCCTTTTCTTCATCAGGAAGTGCATACGCCGACTGAATATAGGTTTTCCTGCCGCCGGAAGTCGCAATAAAATCAATTTCTCTTGCAACCTTGTTGATATTGCCTTTGGCATTTTTTTCGTTGGAGTAAACAACACCCACATCTACCGTGCATTCCCGGATCATAAGCTCATTATACAGAATATTCTCCATGATATGGGTCATTTCCTGCTGGCGGAAACCGATTCTTGCATTTCGCAGTCCGATATCTTCGCAATAATATTTATTGGGATAATCAAAGTAGTCTCTGCCTTTCACGTCCCATCGTTTGCATTCGCTGAACAGAAAAGCATCCGACAAATAATCAATATATGCTTTTACCGTATTGTGCGCTACAACATTTTCTCCCGCCCTCTTCTGTCTGGTGTTGATGGTATTTGTAATATTCGCCGGGTTCGTAAGAGAGCCGATGGAAGAACACAGCAAGTCGAGTATCGACGCCAGCACATCTTCTCTCTTTATTTTTTTGCGTTCCACAATGTCCTTCAGATAGACCTCAGAAACCAGTAACTTCAGATAATTCATCTTTGCCGCCTCTGTCGGGCGGGACAGAATCAGCGGCATTCCTCCGTAAAAAGCGTACGCATCAAACGCATCTTCTTTATCCCCACCCACTGCAGAATAGTATTCCGCAAAGCTCAGCGGATGGACACGAATTTCATCTCCCCGGCCGCGGAACTCCGTAAGAATATCCGTCGAAAGCATCTTTGAATTGCTGCCGGTCACATAAATGTCAAGATTCGACAAGGTTTTCAAATCATTCAGTGCATCGTAAAAAGTAATTTTCCTGCCATCCGGATTGTATGGATTCTTCACCTCATCGGACATTTGGATTTCATCCACGAAAAGATAGAACTGCTCACTTTTTCCTTCTACCTTTTCCCGCACATACTTCGCTAACTCCAGAGGGTTGCGGAAGCGAATATCTTTCGTTAAGTCAAGCGCTAAATCAATAATATGTTCCTCTTTCACACCAATGGATTTCAGGTAATCACGGAACAGCTTTTTCAGCAAGTACGACTTCCCGCACCGCCGGATACCGGTAATTACCTTAACCTGCCCATCCCACATGAAAGAAATGAGCTTATTCAAATAACGATCCCGCTTAATTTCCATAACAGCCTCCATTGAAAACTTACATCTAATATTGTTCTACTTTTCAATGAATATTATACTCTGCATTTCAGAAAAAGCAAGGTGCTTCAAAGTTATTTATGTAATTTCCGATAAAGGACGCTGCGGTGGATTCCCAGCCGCTCTGCGGTTTCCCCGATGCGGCCGCCGCATTTCTGCAGGGTCCGGTCGATATACCAGCGCTCGGCACTCTCGCTGAACTCCTTCAGACTGCTGTAATCGTCCGGCGTTACGATTTCCTCCGGGGCGGATGGATTTTGTCCATAATCGGCGGTTGGCGTCGGCGTGAAAATCAGCTCGTTGCCCGGACTGACCACATAAATTCGTTCCATGACGTTTCGAAGCTCCCGGATATTTCCCGGCCACCGGTGGTTTAGCATGGTTTCGATGGTCACCGGCGCCAGGGTCTTCTGCATGCCGTATTTCTCGTTGAGGCCGTGGAGAAAACTTTCGGCGATGGGGATAATGTCTTCTTTTCGTTCGCAAAGGGGCGGCAGCTGGATCAGGAACACGCTGAGACGGTAGTACAGGTCTTCCCGGAATTTCTTTTCTTCCACCATTTGCTGCAGGTTCACGTTGGTGGCGCAGATGATTCGCACGTCCACCGGAATGTTTTTCACGCCGCCTACCCGGCGGATTTCATGGTTTTCCAGGGTGCGCAGCAGCTTGGACTGGAGGGACAGGGGCATGTCGCCGATTTCGTCCAGAAAGATTGTTCCGCCGGAAGCGGCTTCGAAAAGACCGATTTTGCCCTTGGCAAGGGCGCCGGTAAAGGCTCCGCCTTCATAACCAAAAAGCTCAGACTCCAGCAGCTGATCCGGCATGGCGGCGCAGTTGACGCAGATAAAAGCGTGATCCGATCGTTCCGACCGTTCGTGGATCAGACGGGCTACCATGTCCTTTCCGGTGCCGCTTTCACCCAGGATGACCACGCTGCTGTCGGTGGGTGCGATGGCGCCCACGGTCTGCAGCACCCCCTGCATGGCCGGGCTGTTGGCGATGAAACGGCTCTGATCCATCAGACGCAGGTGGTCCAGTTCCCGCTGCAATCTGGCCATGGCGGTCCGCTCCCGGGTGATGATGTCTTCCCATTCTTTGTTGTGCTCCACACTCATGTTATTGGTCACGACCATTTCCACACGGCCCTGTTCGTCGAGAACCGGGATGCTGTGGGACACGCTGGTGTTTTTTGATTTATAGGTCAGGGTGGCCACCGCTTCTTTTCCGGTGTCCAGCACCTTCTGCACGGTGGACCGCTGATAGTAGCCTTCCTTCATCAGTTCTTCTACATTTTTACCCATGAGCTCCATCCTGGAGGATGCGCCGATTCGCCGGGCACCCTCTTCATTGACGTAGATGACCTCCCCTTCCCCGTCGGTGATGAAGATGGATTCTTTATAGTGGGTGTTCAGTGCATCGAGAATGTCCTGGGCGGTGAATCGTTTTTTTGTCATAG
>JBJESY010000229.1:5581-12683 GCA_051883035.1 Anaerovoracaceae bacterium
TCCATATAGGAAAGAAGTTCCTCTGCATCGTCGGTCATATAATACAGTCCCAGGCAGCCGGCATCCATGAAGCCGTCCTCCACCAGGCCCTCCAGCAGCGCACCCAGGGCATCGAAGCAGCCGGCCGTATTGAGGATGGCGATGGGCTTGTCATGCTGCCCCAGCTGTTTCAGAGTCAGCATCTCAAAGAATTCTTCCAGTGTACCGATGCCGCCCGGCGTGACGATGAAGCCGTCAGACAGCTTTTCCATCTGCTCTTTTCGCTGGCGCATGGTGTCAGTGAAGATCATCTGGCTGCAGCCCGGATAGAGCACCCCCTCCCGGTCAAAAAACCGGGGCGCGATGCCGGTGGACTGTCCCCCTTCTTCGGTGACACCCCGCACCACGGCGCCCATCATGCCGGTGGCGCCGCCGCCGAAAACCAGCTGGTGGCCCCGCCGGGCCATCCGGCGTCCCAGATCTTCTCCTGCTTCCAGATACCGGCGATCGATCTGATCGCTGCTGGCACCGAATACACATAGTTTCATCGTTCTGTTCCTACCCTTTCTGTTTCACTGTTCCTTTCCGGACCTTTCATTCCGATCGGTTTCGCACTGGCCTGTTCCTTTCCGGACCTTTCGCCGGAGGACGAGTGCCGCTCCCGCCAGCAGCAGAACCAGCACCAGCGCGCCGATCCAAAGCAGGGATCCGCCGCGCTTCTCCACGGCCGCAAACTGCACCTTCGTGCCGCTGGCCTGGAACACCAGGCACTGACCTTCTTCCCGGGTCCGGACAGTCTTCCATTTCCCGTCCTCCAGAACCTGAATCTGAATCTTCACGCCCCGACGGGTGTCCTCCGGAAGCCGGTACCGCCAAGCATGCTTTCCGCTCTCTTCCCTGTCGTCAGAGACAGCGAGCAGCGTTGCCTTCCACTGCTCCACACAGCCGGCCGGCCCGTCATCCTCCACCTTCTGCAGCTGGAGACGGCTCTCCTGCGGGAAACTGCCTTCCACCAGCAGAATGGAACTTCCGCCTTCTCGGGTCTGGCTGCTGGCCAGGGCGCTGACGCAGCGGACATAGTCCGCCTCCAGATCCCGGTCCGAGGTCACAGACTGCAGACAGCCTTCCTCCCAGCTTCCGAGATAGCCTTCCTTTTCCGGCACCGTGGGAATCTCCTCCTGCGGGATCCCGCTGCCATAGGACACGGTGATCTCCTTCAGCGGTACATCGTCTGCCAGGAACCGCACGGTGAAAGACCGCAGAATCTCCGGCAGTCCGGCTTTCTTCATCTCTTCATAGGTGACGGCTTCCGCCCGGCCCCGGTAGCTGATCTGATCGATGCCGCCCATCCGGTTTCCGTCCTCGTCGGTCTGCTCTATATACAGATTTCCCGCTGCAGTTCCGTCTTCCTCCAGCAAGCCGGCGATGCCGCCCCGGTGCTCCCTGCTGTCTTCAATCCGGACTGCCGTTTTGCAGGTCTTCAGACTTCCGCTGCAGGAGCCGGCCACGCCGCCCACGCAATCTCTTCCCGAAAGGACGGTTTTCGCACTGCAGTTTTCGATGGTTCCGGCTGTCATGCCTGCGATACCACCCACAAAATCCCCACTGCGGGACGTGATGTATCTGGCTGCGGTGCATTCGGCCGCATAGCCGAAGTCCATCCTGCCCACGATGCCGCCGGCATAATTCTTCTTGGCTGTCACGTCGGCCCGGTTTTCACAGCTGCGGATGACGCCCCGGCTGTAAAAGGTGGTTTCTTCCGTCAGACCGCCGGTTTCTGCCAGCAGGTCGTCTTCCGGGTCAAAATCCACTTCCCTGGCCATGGATCCGGCGATGCCGCCCACGTTGATGTCTCCTTCCACCGTTCCCAGGTTGGTGCAGACTGCCACTTTGCCCTCGGTCTGGCCTGCTGTATCCTCCGCAGAAACATCCTGCATGTCTGGCAGCAGACCGCCGTCCTCATCATCCTTCTGGCTGCCCGAGGAGGTGCTGCTTCCCGCCGAGGTGCTGCTGCCTGCAGAAGTACCGCTGCTCTGGTTCTCCGCCAGGTCCAGCAGCAGATTGAAGATCTTCATCATCTGGTCGGATACGTCCTGCAGGTCTGCAATCAGAGTTTTCGAATCCTGCAGCAGCACGTCACCCAGGGCGTCACAGTTTTCCCGGAGGTTTCCAATGGCATCGGAAAGATCCTCCTGGGTCTGGATATAGGTGCTGTCGGCACCGGTAAACTGTATGGCAGGCTGCTGCGCCAGATCCGCCAGGATCTGGTGCAGGTCGCCTGCGACCTCTTCGGCCAGGGCCGAAGCAGCCTGCATACTGCCCAGGGCATCGTACACCGACTGGACCGCCTGCTCTGCGTCTTCACCGGCCGTTTCCATCCAGGAAGATGCCTTCCGGAGATGATCAATGGACGAGGCGAAAGAAGCCATGGCCTTCTCCATGGATTTAGCGCCGGAGTCCAGACTGGTAAGTCCCGCCTTCAGCTCCTCCATGTCCAGCCCTTCAGCGATTTTTTCCAGACCGGACTGCACCTTGGAAAGCCCCCGGGCCATCTGCTGCAGACCCTCAATCATGACCGGCAGCTCCGTCTGTACTGTTTCCAGTGTATCATTGAATTCGTCAGAAGTCAAAAACTTCTGCAGTGCCAGCAAAATCTGGGCCTGGCTGGAAGTTTCATCCAGGCTGCCCAGAGTATCCTCCCAGAGCTCGGAATTCTGCAGATCCTCCGCTGCAGTCTGGATGTTTGCCGCCGCATCAGATATCTGCCGCAGGCCGGCAGACAAGTCGCCGATTCCGTCACTGATCTCGTCCAGCGCTGCTTCCACCGTTTCCGCATCCCCCAGGCTCTGCTTCAGATGGGTGATGCCTTCCGAAATCTCCCGGCAGCCCTGCTGCACCAGAGACAGCCCGCTGGCCATATCCGCCAGGGCCTGATCCATCTCCTCGAAGGCCTTTTTCAGTTCCGGCGACATGGCCTGTACCGAGGCCACCGACGCCTGCAGCTGACCCACTGCCGTTTTCATGACGGTAATCACATCGGTGCCCTGATCCATGACCGGTTCCAGCTGGGTCAGCACCTCCGAAAACCGGGTGCTCACCGCGTTGACGGCGTCAATATCCTGGTTGACAATGGCCGTAGTCTGTTGAATCAGACTGTCTGCCGTATCCTGGGCTTTTCCCAGGGAACCGCTGATGGCATCCATCTGCAGAGCAATGCCGGATGCGCTGCTGTCCGCATCGTCCAGCAGCCGGGTCAGCATGGTCTGCAGCCGGGACAGTTCCTTCCGCAGTTGGGACAGTCGGCTGGTGGAAAGCACCTGGGAATACGGCTCCATCTGTCCTGCGATGCCGCCTACATCTTTTCTGCCGTAAACCGCCCCCTGATTGGTGCACTGGTTCACATAGCCGCACTGGCGGCCCACGATGCCGCCCACATTATATCCCGTGTGAGCATAGCCCACCGTACCTTCATTGGTGCAGTCCTGCAGAATGCCGCCGGACCAGCCGGCGATGCCGCCGATGTCGCTGAGGTTCACTTCCTGATTCAGCTCCTCCAGAGTCAGGCTGGAAATATCCACCGCTGCAATGGTTTTGGACTCCGACTGAACAGTGGTATTGACGCTGCACCGGTTTTCGGAAAGGAGCACCGTGCCGTAATTTCTGCCGGTGATACCGCCCACATACTGCTTGCCGTAGACCACGCCGTAGGAATTGCAGTTGGAAATGAGGCCGGTGACGGTATTGACGCCGGCGATGCCGCCGATCTCCCCGTCACCGCCCACGGTGCCGATGAACCGGCAGTTCTGCAGGGTTCCCGCATTTTCCCCGGCAATGCCGCCGATGGTCTTCCGGCTGCCCTCCGGCAGCACGGTGCCTTCCACGGTCAGATTTTTGATCAGGCCCGATTCCTGGACATAACGGAACAGGCCCTGGGGCGAAGCACTTTCCTGAAACGAATACCCGGTAATCTTATGCCCGTTGCCATCGAACACGCCCCCAAAGATCGGCACCGACCGCAGACCGCAGCCGCTGACGTCCAGATCAGCGTCGAGACGAAAGATTTTGTTCCGTGACCAGCTGTCTGACGTGCAGTTTTGGGCAAACTCCAGAAACTCTTCTGTCGTCCGGATGGAAATCACCTGGCTTTCCTGTTTCACCGCCGCATCTGCCGTGCCGGCTCCGCGGCTTACCGTCACGCTGCCCAGCACGAGGCAGAAGCAGAGGACTGCTGCCAGTATTCTATTGATTCTATTCTTCTTCATGCTCCGCACCTCCTTCCTGCATCTCTTCCTGTAATTCCTCCATGGTTCCCGATATCACCGTAGCATTGACATCCCCCTGCACCACGCCGCGAACGCTGGCATTGATGCTGCCGTGGATCTCGCCGCGGATGACGCCGTCCACAAACAGGTAGCCGGCCGCCCGCTTCCGCTTCACCGGTACGCTGATGTTGAAGGAGGTCCGCTCGATAATGCTGTCACCCAGCAGCAGGATCTGGGGCAGGACGAACATGACCAGAATCAGGGAGATCAAAGTTCCTCTTCCCAGGCAGACACCGATGCTGGATATGGTGGCTTCCGAGGTCATGACGCCGATCAGCGCCCCGGCGAAGGCCAGGATGGCGCCGGATGTGATGATGGTCGGGAAGGCCTGATTCAGCGTCTCTATCATGGCATCTTTGGAATTCATTTCCTTTTTCAGGGCCGAGAACCGGCTGGAAATGACGATGGCGTAGTCGATGTTGGCGCCCATCTGAATGGAGCTGACCACCAGGTAGCTCATAAAAAACAGCTTGGTGTCCGTCAGGTACGGGAAGGAGAAGTTGGTCCAGATACTTCCCTCGATGACCAGAATCAGCAAAACCGGCAGTCCCGCCGACCGGAAGGTCAAGAGCAGCACCACCATGACGATCAGGGCCGACACGATGGAGATCATCAGATTGTCGCTGGCGAAGGACTTGGAAAGGTCGTACTGGCTGGTGGAGTTTCCGGCCAGCAGCACGTCGCCGCCGTCATAATATTTGTCTGCCATGACGTGGATCCGGTCCAGGAACCGGAAGGTCTCTTCCCCGCCCACCGGCAGGTTCAGGTAGACCAGCATGCGGCTGTAGTCCTGGCTCTGCAGCTGCTGACGGGCTTTATACAGCTGGTCATACAAGTCCTGGAAGGTTTCCTCCAGATCATCGTCCAGCTTGATATACCCATCCTCCATCATGTCATAAAGGTACATGACCATATCAATGATAGGCACTTCATAATTATCCAGATCGTTGACAATCCGTCCGTAGTCCTCTTCACTGGCCGCATAGGCGACATACAGGGCCTCCGCCGCGGCGTAGTCCAGATCCAGCAGTTCCGAAAAGGCCCGGGGCGTCAGCCCATCTGTCAGGGTGTAGCCGTCCATCACTTCCGTGTTGGCCAGACCCAGCGCATGGTCCACTTCCTCGCAGGCCTCCAGATCGGCCAGCAGGTCCGCCTCTGCATCGTAATCCCCGCCCGGCACGATCAGGGCGATCATGTTGGACGAGCCGAAAGTATCTTCGATGGTCTCCTTGGCGACGGTCACATCGTTTTTCTGGAAGGTTTTGATGTCTTCCGTGCCGTACACATACGGGCACTTGTTGGAAAAAATGAAGACCGCGATCAGCACCACCGCGAACACCGGCGGGATCACGAAACGGCTCTTCACTACGAACTTGCCCACAGCCGTGATCTTCGGCACGAAGTTTTTATGGTGGGTCCGGTCGATCCACTTGCTGAACACCATCAGCAGCCCCGGCATCAGGGTAAACACCGACAGCAGGCTGTAGAGAATGGCTTTGATCAGGCAGATGCCCATGTCGAAGCCGATGTGAAACTGCATGAACATCATAGCCGCCAGGCCACCGATGGTGGTCAGGCTGCTGGATGCGATTTCCGGGATGCCCTTGCTGAGGGCGATGACCGTGGCATCGTGAGCGTCATACTGCTCCCTTTCTTCCGTATACCGGTGCACCAGGATCACGGCGTAGTCAATAGCCAGGGCCAGCTGCAGCACCACCGTCACCGAATTGGACACGAAGGAAATGGTCCCGAACAAAAAGTTCGTCCCCATGTTCAATAGTGCCGCCGCAATAAATGTAATCAGCAAAACCGGCACTTCGGCATAGGTCTGGGATGTCAGCAGCAGTACCGCCACGATGATCACCGCCGCAATCACCAGCACGAACCGGATCTCCTCTGCGATGATGTCGGAGATAGAATCGGTGATGGTGCTGGAAACATACACGTCGTACCCCTCGTACTTGTCCAGAATCTGCTCCAGAGCCGCCTTGTTTCTCGCGTCCCCCTCTTCATAATCAAAGGTCAGGTCGAACAGGGCCGACGACTGCTTATAGTGTTCCTCCGTATCTTCAAAGGTGACGGAGGACACGCCTTCCACGGTTTCCATGTAGTCGGCGATGGCCTCGGCCTGGTCCAGGGAAATATTCTGGACCATGACCCTTGCCGTCTCAAAGGTCACGAACTCCTTTTCCATCCGTTCCAGCCCGCGCCTTGTCTCCGTATCCTTGGACAGATAGGCGGATATATCGTTCTCCACGTTGACCCAGTTCATGGATACCACGGAGAAAATTGCGCTTAAAATGAACAGGAGAAAAAACAGGTTTCGTTTATCTACGATGAACGAAGCGATTTTCAGCATCACCTGGTTTTCCTCTGTCTTTGGTTTCCCCTTTTTGCTCACGATGTCAAACTCCTCTCTGCAAAATCCTCTCAGCGGGCTCTCGGCAAGCCCCTCTCGGCAAAATCCCCTCGGCAAAATCCGCCCGGCAAGCTGCTCCCGGAAGCGGTCTTCCCGGCAGCAGTCTTCCCGGCACGCTCCGCTGAGCACAATCCTCCCGGCACGTCCCGCACAGCACAATCCGGTCAGCACGTCCCGTGCAGCAAAATCCGGTCAGCACGCTCCGATCGAAAAGATTCGCCCGGCACGCTCCGCTGAGCACAATCCTCTGGCACGCTCCGCTGAGCACAATCCGCCCGGCACGCTCCGCTGAGCACAATCCTCTGGCACGCTCCGCTGAGCACAATCCGCCCGGCACGCTCCGCTGAGCACAATCCTCTGGCACGCTCCGCTGAGCACAATC
>JBJESY010000230.1:0-2388 GCA_051883035.1 Anaerovoracaceae bacterium
CCATCACACCTTCGATGCGCCGTTCATTTTTCCAGCGTTCCGCTCCGGAGAATCTGCACTGCCTGCACCCGGTTTTTCACACCCAGCTTCTTGTACAGGTTGGAGGTGTGTACCTTCACCGTGTTGGGTGAGAGGAACAGGTCTGCGGCAATGTCGTTGTTATTCTTGCCTTTGCAGATAAGACCGGCGATCTCTTTCTCCCGCTGGCTCAGATGATAGTTTTCCGCCAGACGGTTCAGCGTGTCCTCCGGCGTCTCGATTTCCGCCTGCTTCAGCTCCTCCACGGTCCGGCAGGAGCGCCAGACCAGAAAGAAATTCAGCAGATTGAACAGGAACCAGAATACCACATAGATTTCCTTGTCGTTTCCAACATAGTCCACGGTGGTCCGGGAATCCAGAATGCTGACGGTAGCAACCACACAGAGAAACATAAACACCAGATTGTAGATCACAAAATATCCTTCGGTCAGCCCCTGCCTGCTGACAGCCATCAGACGCTGGCGGCTCCGGACGGAAAAAACAGCAACGGCCAGTACCGGCAGCAGATTCAGCACCACCATGACTGCGGTGTACACGGTTTCCGAGGTAATCATGATTCCGGCCGTATAGGTGGTATCTGTCCAGAAGATGACTGCGGCAATTACTGCAAAAAAGGTGGCGGTTTCCTTCCGTTCTTCTGTGTCCAGGTAATCCCTCTCCATACCTATGAGGACATAGGCCAGCGCAACCTCCAGAACATTTTCCACCACATAGATCCAGTCTGTACTGGCACTGCCCAGGGTGCTTCCCAGAAACAGGATCAGAAAATCACAGACATTGAACAGCAGAATCAGTGCCAGAAACAGCGTCGCCATTCTTCCCTTGATAAACTGATTGGTCACTGCCAGATTTTTTCTCCTTGCCAGATACTGCAGGGAAAATGCGGAAATGGCGATGAGAATGGTGAAAATATAACAGAGCTGAACAACTTCGATCATACGGCACTCCTTTCCGGTCTGCAGCGGCCGATTTGCAGATGAACTTTTGTATTATCTTATTTCATTATACTGCCGGAAAGTCTTTTTTTCTATAAACTTCTGTCTATGTGGCCGGACTTGAACGTTCTCTTAGCGATGGCAGAGAAAACCCGCAGTCATGTGGCTGCGGGTTCTCTCACTTTACTTTACTTTTATTCACTTAAATATAAAGCGGACTTCATATTAAGCTTCCATTGCTTTCAGAGCAGCCTGCTTTTCTGCTTCTCTCTGTTCCAGAATTCTCTGGTATTCTTCTTCTGTCATCTTCTCCATGGTGATGCCGGTATATCCGAAGATAATGGATACAATCGGATTCAGCCAGTTGAGAATTGCATATGGAATGTATCCACTGCCTACACCCAGGAAGGACCGCATGGTAGCACCACAGGTGTTCCAAGGGAAGAAGTTGGATGTGATGGTACCGGAGTCTTCCAGACATCTGGACAGGTTCTTCGGTGCCAGTCTCATATCTTCAAATGCTTCCTTGAACATTCTGCCCGGTAATACGATGGCCAGGTACTGGTCACAGCAGATCGCATTTACGAAAATGCAGCAGAACTCGGTTGCCAGAACCAGACCGCCTCTGCCTTTGGCTACCTTCAGCAGAATGTTGGCGAAGGATGCCATGATGCCGGTGCAGTCCACAATACCGCCGAAGCACATGGCGCAGAGGATGATGGAAATGGTCCAGAACATGCCCTGCATACCATCACCTTCCAGCAGGCCGGCCAGTTCCACGATGACATCCGATGCATCATCGGAAACATTACCCATGGAAATGCCATTGTTCAGAATGTTGAATACATTGTTTATTAAGGTATCACCCAGTGCCGCTTCAATATGTACCTTATTCCAGAACATAAACGGAACACCGATGAATACGCCGCCGATCAGAGCTGGCAGTGCAGGGAATTTCATGATAACTGCGATGATTACGAAGATCGGCGGAATCAGTGCCAGTACGCTGATGTTGGAAGATGCCTGGATGAAATCCATAATCTCCGTCATGGTACTCATGTCAGCATCATTGTTGGATGAATACATGAATCCCATCACAGCGTAGGCAACCAGCGCGATAATCAGGGATACACCGGTGGTATAGATCATATGTTTAATATGGTCAAACAGGGTGGAACCTGCCATGGCCGGAGCCAGGTTGGTGGTATCAGACAGCGGGGACATCTTGTCGCCGAAGTAAGCGCCGGATACAACTGCACCTGCCGTCATCACCGTTGGATAGCCCAGTGCGGTACCAACACCGATCAGTGCCACACCCATGGAACCTGCGGTGGACCAGGATGAACCGGTAGCCAGAGATACGATGGAGCACAGGATACATGCAGTCAACAGGAATATCTTCGGGCTGATGACT
>JBJESY010000231.1:0-2388 GCA_051883035.1 Anaerovoracaceae bacterium
AACATTGAGGGAGAAGCGACCGCCATGTACATCGCCCGCCTGATCAAACCGGCCGGGATCAAAGTAAGCCGGATCGCCCATGGAATTCCTGTGGGCGGAGATTTGGAATATGCGGATGAAGTGACTCTTCTGAAGTCTCTGGAGGGGCGGAGACAGCTTTAGAGGGAGAGCTGTTTTTCTTTGGCCAGCTTCAGCAGATAGGAATATCTGGTGCGGGCGGCCAGAAGATTGTAGGAAGCGTAGTCGATGGCATCATTGTCTGTCAGCTCGTTGAACAGGTTTGCAGCCTCATTGAGTTCGAGCCTGGCAGACTGAAGGGAGTTCAGCAGAAATTCGTTTTCCGAGTAAGGTTTTCTGTTTCCTTTCATGAAATATCACACCTTTCACAATCAGTTTATTCTATTTTATTCCAAAACGTCATAGTTTATACAAAGTGAAGGGGGACAATATGTTAGGACTGGAATTGAGCGTTTTTTTAACCTATGCGGGAGCATTACTGCTGATTTTGCTTCTGGGCAAAATCTTTCTCTGGCCGCTGAAACTGATTGGCAAACTGCTGATCAGCAGCCTGGTGGGCGGTATTCTGATCCTGGTGGTCAATCTGATTGCGGGAATGTTCGGGCTGCTGCTGATTCCGCTGAACATCATTACGGCAGTGGTGGTAGGCGTTCTGGGAATTCCGGGCGTCATCTTGCTGCTGATTCTGTTTCTGTTCTGACGCAGAATGGCAGACTGCAGCCGGAAATACAAAACGAAAACATGTATCCAGCGATGCCAACACCTTTTTTTCACAAAAGGTGTTTTTCTTATGGTATACTATAGAGGATAGAAGCATATTCAACTATATGAATTTCGATAAATGAGGTAGAACAATATGGCAATTGAAAAAGTAAGAGCATTCTTCCGTGACCTGGGCATGGAAGATAGAATTCAGGAATTTGATGTATCCAGTGCAACTGTGGAGCTTGCAGCACAGGCTGTGGGCGTGGAAGGCGCCAGAATCTGCAAAACCCTGTCCTTCAAAGACGGAGAAGACGGTTGCATTCTGATCCAGACTGCAGGAGATACGAAAATTGATAACCGGAAGTTCAAAGACACTTTCGGACAGAAAGCGAAAATGCTGACTGCGGAAGAAGTCGTGGAATTTACGGGCCATGCCATCGGCGGGGTGTGCGCCTTTGCCATCGAAAATCCCCGGGTGCGTGTATTTTGCGACGAATCCATGAAACGGTTCGAAACCGTGTTTCCGGCGTGCGGCAGTTCAAACAGTGCCATTGAGCTGACCTGTGATGAGATTTTCCGGGTCTCCAAAGCCGAGAAATGGATCGACGTGTGCAAACTTCCGGAAACGAAGCAGCCGGAGGGAGAGCAGTAAATGGAACAGCGAATGACCGACGTGAAAAAAGATCTGAAGACACTGGCAATCCTGACGCTGGGAGCGGCCATCTATGCGTTCAATCTGCGCAGCTTTGTCAATACGGGCGGGTTGTTTCCGGGCGGATTTGCGGGAATCACCCTGCTGATCCAGCGGATTGGAAGCCAGTTTTTCCATGTGGCGATTCCGTACTCTCTGGTCTATCTGCCGCTGAACATCGTGCCTGCCTATATCGGATTCCGCTTTATCGGCAAGTGGTTCACGATCTTTTCGTTTTATGTGGTGTTTCTGTCCAGCTTCCTGACGGACTTGCTGCCGGACATCACCATTACATATGATACTCTGCTGATCAGTATTTTCGGCGGCATCCTCAACGGGGTGTCCATCAGCGTCAGCCTGCTGGCCGGAGCCAGCGGCGGCGGAACGGATTTCATCTCTATCTACTTTTCGGAGAAGAAGGGCATTGACACCTGGAATTACATTTTCCTCGGAAACGTATGCATTCTCACACTGGCAGGGGTGCTCTTCGGGTTTGATGCGGCGCTGTATTCGATCATTTTCCAGTTCTGCAGCACTCAGGTGATTCAGATGCTGTATAAGCGGTATCAGAAGGATACGCTGCTGATTATCACTTCCAAGCCGAGGGAGGTCTACGAGCAGATTCGGATCAGCACCCATCACGATGCGACCCTCATTGAAGGAGAGGGCTGCTTTGAAGAGGCACCGCGTCATATTCTTTACTCTGTGGTAGGCCGCGGTGAAGTGGACCGGCTGATGCAGGAGATTCGGGACATCGATGAAAAAGCATTTATCAATGTCATTCAGACAGAGCAGGTGAATGGACGCTTCTACCGGCAGCCGACCAGATAGAGGATAGCCTCAGAAAAAGCAGGGATCAGAACAGCGCTGCAATGCTGTGCAGGCCGAAGAACAGAGTGATCAGGACGATAATGAGTCCCAGGGTTGTAAGGAAAAGGCTGTGACGGTAATTTCCCACGATGGATTGTTTCCGC
>JBJESY010000232.1:0-12593 GCA_051883035.1 Anaerovoracaceae bacterium
GGCACAGTCTATGGTCAAGGAGCAAACAGCATGCATCAACTGCGGCAGATGCCACAGCGCATGTCCGTTCAAGCTGCTGCCGACCGCGCTGGCTGCTGCATACGAAAAAAGAGATGCACAGGCGCTGAGCGATCTGAAGGTTATGCAGTGTATGGAATGCGGCAGCTGCTCCTACATCTGTCCTGCAAGAAGACCTCTGGGCTTCATGAACAAGCTTGGAAAAGCGGTAGTAAAGGAGGCTGGAATTAAGTAATGGAAAAGAAGACTTACAGCAACTTAGTTGTGTCGTCCGCACCACATATTGTGACCAATCTGGACACTTCCAGAACCATGGCCATGGTCATCCTGGCTCTGGTTCCGTCCCTGCTGGTCAGCATTTGGGTGTTCGGATTCAGAGCGCTCATTCTTACGGTGGTCTGCATCGCAGCCAGCATGTTCTTCGAATGGGTGTATAACAAACTGATGAAAAAAACGCAGACAGTAGGAGATCTTTCTGCTGCTCTGACCGGTATGCTGATTGCATTCAACGTACCATCAGGCCTGCCATTCTGGATTGCCATCGTGGGCTGCTTCGTAGCCATTATCGTGGTAAAACAGCTGTTTGGCGGCATCGGCAAGAACATCGTAAACCCGGCAATCACCGCCAGAATCGTGCTGTTTATTTCCTTCGCTACGGAAATGACCACCTGGCCTGTGCCAAACCCTCTGCACGCTGATGCAGCCACCGGAGCAACTCCGCTGGGCATCCTGGCAGAAGGCGGCGGCGAACTGCCAAGCAACATGATGATGTTCCTGGGCGTAATCGGTGGATCCATGGGTGAAGTCAGTGCCATCGCACTGCTCATCGGCGGTCTGTTCCTGATCTGGAAAAAGATTATCAGCCCGATCATCCCGGCCTGCTTTATCGGTACCGTATTTGTATTTGCATTTATCTATTATGCGGCAACCGGAGATGGAAGTGCTTTGAATATGGCTGTCTTCCATGTACTGGCCGGCGGCGTAATGCTGGGTGCTTTCTTTATGGCAACCGACTACGTTACTACACCGCTTCTGCCGCTGGGCAAAGTGATTTTCGGCGTAGGCTGCGGTCTGCTGACCATGATCATCCGTCTGTTTGGGCAGTATCCGGAAGGTGTATCCTTCTCTATCCTGATTATGAACTGCCTGACTCCGCTGATCGAGGACTTCTGTCAGAAGAGAATGTATGGAGGTGCAAAAAATGAAAAGTAATACATACAAAGAATATATTGCACCTGTTGTAGTTCTGGTGGGCATCTGCCTGGTAATCACATTTGCGCTGGCATTTGTCAACTCCATTACTGCACCGATTATTGAAGAAAACGCCATTGCGACGGCCAATGCGGCAAGAGCAGAGCTGCTGCCTGCAGCCGATACCTTCACAGCTTATGACGGAGATCTGGTCGTGATGGAAGAAGGAAAAGTATTTGTAACTGAAAGCTACATCGCTGATAATGGAAGCGGCATGGTCGTTACCGTAAAGACCAAATCCTTCGGCGGTCTTCTGACTGAAATGGTCGGAATCGATGCAGACGGCGCCATTACAGGTGTGAAGGTAACAGCACACGGAGATACCCCGGGTCTGGGAACCAAGGCGCATGATCCGGCTTATCTGGAACAGTATAAGGGCTTGACCGAGTATGCTGATACTACTGCAAAGGGTGATCCGAATGTTACGCATGTCAGCGGCGCCAGCATTTCCTCCAATGCTGTTCACTACGGTGTCTGTGCAGCACTGGAACAATTCAAAGCTATGGGAGGTGCTAACTAATGGAAAAGAAAGTAAGTAAATTAGCCATCCTGACGAAGGGCATCATCAAGGAAAACCCGAACCTGGTGCTGCTTCTGGGTACCTGCCCGACGCTGGCAACCACCAGCTCCGCATTAAACGGTGCAGGTATGGGCGTCTCCGCCATGGCAGTACTGATCTGCTCCAACATCGTAATTTCCCTGCTGGCGAAGATTATTCCGGATAAAGTAAGAATTCCGTGCTATATCGTCGTCATTGCAGGTTTCGTAACCGTGGTTCAGTTCGTACTGCAGGCTTTCGTGCCGTCCCTGTACGACTCACTGGGCCTGTTTATCCCGCTGATCGTAGTAAACTGTATCATTCTGGGAAGAGCGGAGATGTTCGCTTCCAAGAATGGTGTGGTCGACTCCGCACTGGATGGTATCGGCATGGGTATCGGTTTTACCCTGTCCCTGACCGTTATGGGTGCTGTCAGAGAACTGATCGGTGCAGGAACTATCTTCGGATTTGCACTTCCATGGATGAGCGAACATCCGATGATGATCATTGCACTGGCTCCGGGTGGATTCTTCATCTACGCATGTGCTATCGCAGCCATCAACTTCTTCACCAAGGGTAAAGGTGTAAAGGGAAGCTTCGGCTGCCAGGGATGTGCCATGGCTTCCATCTGTCAGCAGGAAAAATGTCTTGCAGAACTGGAGAAAGGAGTTGAAGCATAATGAGTTACTTTTCTATCATACTTGGAATGATTCTGGTAAACAACTATGTGCTGGCTCAGTTCCTGGGCATCTGCCCGTTCCTTGGTGTATCCAAGAAGCTGGATTCTGCAGTAGGTATGGGTATCGCCGTTATCTTCGTAATGGTACTGGCGACTGCCGTAACATGGCCGGTTCAGCTGCTGCTTGACAGCTTCGGCATCGGATATCTGCAGACCATCGTGTTTATTCTGGTCATTGCCGCACTGGTTCAGTTCGTGGAAATGGCGCTGAAGAAGTTCATACCGTCCCTGCATAAGGCACTGGGCGTGTTCCTTCCGCTGATCACCACCAACTGTGCCGTACTGGGTGTATGTATCACCAACATCGATGAAGGCTATAATTACATTCAGGCTCTGGTAAATTCCTTTGGCGCCGGTGTCGGCTTCCTGCTGGCTATGGTAATTTTCTCCGGCATGAGAAAGAAAATCGATGATAATCCTGCCGTTCCAAAGGCTTTCCAGGGTTCTCCGATCGTATTGGTTACTGCTGCCCTGCTGTCCCTGGCATTCATGGGATTCGGCGGCTTAGTATAAGAAGAAGGAGGCGATGAGAAATGATGGACATTTTAATACCAGTCGTACTGGTTTCAGCAGTAGGTTTCATATTTGCTGTTATTCTGACAATTGCTTCCAAAATCTTCTACGTTCCTGTAGATGAGACTGTAACAAATCTGAGAGCGGAACTTCCGGGCGCAAACTGCGGTGCCTGCGGCTTCGCCGGATGCGATGATTACGCAAATGCGCTGGCGGCGGATCCTTCCATCGGCACGGCGAAATGTCCGGTTGGCGGTGCAGACTGCGCTGCCAAGCTGGCAGCGATTCTGGGCGTGGAAGCCGGTTCTGCAGAACCGCAGGTTGCTGTGGTAATGTGTAACGGAAATGCGGAAGCTGCCAAGACTCTGATGGAATATCAGGGCCTGTCAACCTGTGCAGCTGCGAAGCAGCTTTTCGGCGGCCTTTCTGCCTGCCGTTACGGTTGTATGGGTCTGGGCGACTGTGCAGCTGCCTGCCCGTATGGCGCGATTCAGGTATGCAATGGCGTAGCTGTTGTAAACCGTGATCTCTGCGTAGGATGCGGTATCTGTGCAAACCAGTGCCCGAACCACGTAATTCGTATTGCACCTGCCAAGAACAAAGTGGTGGTACAGTGTAATTCCAAGGATAAGGGTGCTGTTACCAGAAAGAACTGTGCAAATGGCTGTATCGGCTGCAAGAAGTGCGAAAAGGCCTGCAAGTTTGAGGCTGTAACGATTACAGATAATCTGGCTGCAATCGATCCGGAAAAGTGCAAGAACTGCGGACTTTGTGCCAAGGAGTGCCCGACCGGCGCAATTCTCAATATGAGAGCAAAGAGAAAGCCGACTGCTCCTGCCGCACCGGCAGCTCCGAAAGCAGCTGCTCCGGCAGCGGAAGCACCGAAGGCTGAAGCTCCTGCACCAGCAGCAGAAGCGGAAGCGCCAAAGGCAGAATAAGAGACAACCTTTCTAAACTGAAATAAATAAACCCCCTAGGTCAGCTGTGGAATGCAGCCGGCCCAGGGGGTTTGTTATGCTTTAACGTGAAACTCAGAAAAGACGTTGCAGATAGTTTCTGCCTTCTTCGGTAATCATGGTGCCGCCGCGGCCTTTTCCGATTTCCAGAAGTCCACGTTCCTCCAGATCGGACAAAATCCTTCGCAGCCTGCTGTCGCTGACAGTGATATCATTTTCCTGCAGAAAGTGCAGCATGGCAGTCCGCCCGATTCCATGGGAAAGAGAGGTGTTGGCTTCAATCAGCTTCAGCAGAACTTTTTCGAGATGATCAGAGGTGGCTGCTTTTGCAGGCCCGCCGGAAGGCATCGCATAGGAATTCTGATAGATGTAATCCGGCAGACAGCTGAGGGCATCATAGTAGGCCGTCACATTTTCGATTTCCCTGATATTTCCGGGCCAGTCGTAGGCCAGCAATATACGGCGTTCCTCGCTAGACAGGGAACGATACGATGCCCCCATGAAATGCTCCAGAAGAAGAGGAATATCCTCTCTGCGGTCACGAAGAGGAGGAAGATGAAACGCAAGTACGTTCAGACGGAAGAACAGATCCTGACGGAATTCTCCTTTCCGGACTGCTTCTGCCAGATCCTTGTTGGTGGCAGTAATCAGCCGCACATCGATATCCATCAGCCTGTCCCCGCCCAGCCGCATGATCTGCTTTTCCTGAATAACACGCAGCAGCTGGCTCTGCAGCTTCGGAGAAATATCGCCGATCTCATCGAGGAAAATTGTGCCGTGGTTGGCCTGCTCGAAAAGACCAACCTTTCCCTTCTCACGGGCACCGGTGAAAGCCCCCGGCTCGTATCCGAAAAGCTCACTTTCCAGCAGGTTTTCCGGGAGAGCGGCACAGTTAATTGCCACGAACGGTTCCTTATTCCGAAAAGAACCGTTGTGAATGGATTGGGCCATCAGTTCCTTTCCGGTACCGCTCTCGCCGCTGAGAAGAACGGTAAAGTCTGTCGGAGCAATTTTTGAAATCTTTGAAATGAGGTTATCCATGACCTGAGACTGATGGATAATATCCCGGAACTGATGTCGGGCCACATAGCCCTTCTGCACATTTTGCCGGCTATAGAGCTCCAACTCATTTTCGTCCTGAAACAGAATAAAGTAGCCGATGGTTTCATCCATGATGGAAAAGGTATACTTATCGCAATGATAGTTAATACCGTTTACGCTGACAATGGCTGATGTTGTTTCACTTTCTTCCAGCAGTTCTTTCGGAACAAAATCCAGAATATTGATATAGCGGCTATCTGCGGCGTGAAGCAGAGAAAGGGCTTTTTTATTCGCATAAACGGGACGGCAGCGGCTGTCCACCAGCAGCATGGCATAGGGGCCGGAATTGGCGATATGATCCAGCATTTCACCTTTCAGGTAGCTGAAGATGTAGTTATCGTGATAGGAAGTGTCCGGTTCGACCAGCGTATTGATATGACGGAACAAGTTCCGATTGATCACATTGACATCCAGATCCAGGAAACGCATCAGTGTGTAGACAGTGCTGAAACTGATCTGACGGATACCTACATCAATGACATTTTTGATATGTTTCGGCACGTACTGCGGTGCGCCGGTGGTAATTGCAACGGAGAAATCGTCGTACGCATGGGTATTCCGCAGCGGATAGTCAAGGGCCGTCATGTTTATGTGGCCTACATTCAGATAGGAAAGGGTGGAAACCAGTTCCTTGGATGAATTGGTTCCGTCGTTGACGACGAGCACATTGGTATTTTCCGGAATGGCGAGAATCCGCTCCAGACTTCCTTTCGGGAAACTGCGTTCCAGTGCAAAAATCGCCGTATAATCACTGACATGATGCCGCAAATATTCAAATGGCACTTCGTGTTCCATTAAATACGCATCCTCATGAAGGATCGTATCTTCTTGAAAAAGCTCCGTATAATACAGCGTGAACTGTACATATTCCTCGAAAATATTTTCCAGTGATTTTTTCAGATAGTCCATGGCGTCCGCATTTTCAGTGTTGGCGAAAACGATACCGACATGCTTCATGATGTGCCCCTCCTGTTTTATTTCTATACAGACAGTATACCATAACACCAAACGAAAACAAGATAAAACAAGATAAATACTTAAAAAACAACCTATTAAAACAAAAAAACATCGAAATACAGAGAAAAACATCAAATTCAAATGGACGGACGAAAAATGCAGTGCTATAATATCGAATATAAATTCTAAAAAATCTAAATTTATGAGGTGGCTTGTGAATAAGGAAAAAGGGCCGAAAAAGTATATAGCGGCTTTGCTGCTGAGCCTGATGATTCTCCTTCTGCCGGGAAGTGCTATGGCAGAAAGCCAGCAGGAGGATCCGACACCAAACACCACGGCAGCAATTCTGTATGAAGCGACCACCGGTACCGTGCTGTATGAAAAAAATGCGGATGAGCAGCTGCTGCCTGCCAGCATGACGAAGATTATGACGGCCATACTGGTGCTGGAGCAGAACCCGCAGCTGGAGGGAGAATTCACCGTTTCGGATGATGCGGTCAGTCCATATTACTGCAGCTATATGATTCCGCAGAAGCATCTGCTGGGTGGAGAAGTTATTTCCTATGAGGATTGTATGCGCTTCATGCTGGTACGGTCCGCCAATGATGCGGCCAATGCCCTCGCCTTTGAAATCGGCGGCTCCATGAAAGGATTCACCAATATGATGAATGCCAAAGCAGAGGAACTGGGGTGTGAGAACACCCATTTTTCCGACCCTTCGGGTCTGTCGGCTTACAAGCATTATACTTCCGCCAGGGATATGGTGAAAATAGCGGAATATGCCATGCAGTGCGAAAAATTCCGGGAACTGGTGCTGCAGGATGGCGGCACAATTCCCCCTTCAAATAAGCGGCAAAAAGGATTTGACTACGAACCCGTAAATGGTATGGTATTTCCCGATGAGCGATGCGCGAATCCATACGTTCAATATATGAAGGGCATTAAGGACGGGTGGATTCCGCTATCCGGATACTGCTACACCGGCTGCATGGAAAAAGACGGCCTGGTATGGTATTCGGCAGTTTTCGGCGGAGATGATATTCCGGATGGAAACGGGGGATATCTGCAGGGTGCGTATGTCGATACCGTGGCTTTATACGATATGACAGAGGGTCTCACGGCAGAGGATCTGAAAAAATCGAAAACCGGAATCCGGATTACATTGATTGCAATTGCAGCAGCCCTGATTGCAGCAGGTATATTTCTGCGGCACAGGAAAAAGAGACAATAGGTTAAAACAGGATGAATCGACCCGAAAAAAATCCTATTACCATTCACAAAATCTTCAAAAATCCTCTTTTTTCAACATGAAATAATTTTATTCATGTTGGCTTGTTTCTTGCATTAAATAAAACCGTAAGGAGATATTTATGCAAAAGACGATTCGCCTTCCTGCATGAAAATAAAAGGAAAAGAAGAGAAGGAAAATGGAGAGAGATACGAAGAAGCTGGAACTGTATCTGGACAAGATGTTCGAGGAGAAAAAATATCCCGGCGTAGCCATCTGCATTCGCGGACCGGAGGGGATTCTCTTTGAAAAGGGATACGGATACAGAAACATGGAAGAGAAGAAGGAAGTCGACGGCGACACCATGTTCGGAATTGCATCCATGAGCAAGTCCATGACAGCACTTGCCTGCTGCATTCTGGATGTGGAAGGGAAGATGAGCCTGGAGGATCCTGTGGTGAAGTATTTCCCGGACTTACATGTTCCGGGCGCTGCCGATGAGTGTGTAACCGTCAGAACGCTGGCCATGCACCGGGCTGGTATTCCGCCGATGGAACCGCTGGAATGGTCCATCGCCATGAACAGTAAAGAGAGAGATACCCACTGGTACCGGGAAATGATCCGCACTTCTCCAAACCAGATGGATAAAATTGAAGACATCGTGGATTACATCACAGCAGGAAATTATAAGCCACTGGGTGCACCGGGAGAGTATATGAGCTACTCTAACGAAGGCTATGCACTCCTGTCCTATATCGTAGATCAGGCAGCAGGAATCACTCTGGAAGAGTTCCTCATGGAACGGATCTTCAAGCCGCTGGGCATGACCAGAACCATTCTGGATCTGGACTGCAGTGAAGCCAGAGCTCTGGCAGGAGATGATAATATCACCAGCCTGTTTGAGCTTGACGAAGAAACCGGGAAACTGGTTTGGGACGATAACTGGTCCGTACTTCCGCCATTCCGCGGATGTGCCTGTGTGAAATCGACTTCAAAGGATATTACGAAATATTACCAGATGCTCAGCAACGGCGGAAAATGGGAAGGAAAACAGATTATTCCGGAAGAAGCCGTAGAGCTGATGGTTGGAAAAGCATTTCCTCTGCGAAAAAAACCGTTCTATACCATGGGACTCTGGAAGCGTGAGTTCGCCGGCCGCATGATTTGTGAGCATTCCGGCGGCCTCCACGGCGTTTCCACCCAGGGCGGATTCATGGACGGCGGATATTCCGTCGCGTGTCTCTGCAATCAGGGAGATCTTGGAATGGAAGATTTCCAGTGGGTATGCTATAATTACATTGCAGGGCTTCCGCTGGAGACGACCCAGAACTGGGCAGAACCGTGCGGAAAGACCTTCAGCCTGCAGGATGGACTTTGCGGAGACTTCCTTTCGAAGGAAGGTATTCCGGTGCATGCGGTGGTTTCTGTGGAAGATGGCCAGCTGGTTGCCCAGTACGGAGACAGCAAGGTGATCCTGAAATACTGTGAAGAAGCGGCGTTTGCCGCATATCTGGCAGATAAGCCGGAGCGCCGCATCAGTACTTTCCGGTTCTATATCCGGAACGGAAAGGCCTGGGGCGTGAAGTGCGGAAGCAGAATTTACCAGAAAGTGGATTAGAGGAAAGCAGTGAAATGGGCATGAAAAAAAAGACTCGTGCAGCCGGCCTGATTCTGCTGATGGTGTTCCTCACGGTGCTGTTTCCTACAGGTGCCTGGGCAGAGGAGATCAAAGACGTGACGCCCAATGCCAAAGCCGCTATTCTGTATGAGACGACCACCGGAACGGTGCTGTATGAAAAAAATGCGGAAATGCAGCTGTCCCCGGCCAGCATGACCAAGGTTATGACGGCGATTCTGGTTTTGGAGGCAAATCCAAATCTGGAAGGGGAATTGACCGTGGACGAAAGGGCAGTAAGTCACTACTACTGCAGTTCTATGGAGCCGATGCGGCATCTCTACGCGGGAGAAGTGATTTCTTATGAAGACTGCCTGAACTACATGCTGATTGCTTCAGGCAATGAGGCTGCCACCTCCTTCGCATTTGAACTGGCGGGAGACATGTCGGAATTTGCGAAACAGATGACAGCCAAAGCGAAGGAACTGGGCTGTGAAAATACAGAATTCCGCGATCCGACGGGAATTTCTTCTTATAACATGACAACGCCTCGTGATATGGCAAAGATTGCGGAATACGCTTTATCGTTCGAGAAGTTCCGTGAGATTGTATGCAAAACCGAAGGTACGGTTCCGCCGTCCAACAAGCGGGAGAAGGGTTTTGACTATGAAAATACCAATGCACTCTTGGCACCGAATGATCTTTACGAAAATCCTTACGTTGGATATATAAAAGGGGTGAAGACCGGATGGACACCGGCAGCAGGATATTGTTTCACCGGCTGCATGGAAAAAGACGGTCTGACCTGGATTTCCGTGGTCATGGGGATTGAAGATGACGCATACGCTGCGGATGGCACCGCCATCCGTGGAGATCTTCCTGAGACAGTCAGCCTGCTGGGTCTGACAGAAGGTGTCACAACGGATGATCTTAAGAAACCGGTTAACGGCCTGCTGCTTGCAGGTGTTATCATAGCTGGAATCGTTATAGCAGTGATTGCAGCAGTCCTTTACAGGAAGAAACATAGAAGGGAGATGTAATTATCAGAGATTATATTGTTAAACGAATTCTAATAGGACTCGTATTGGTTATTGCGGTATCGTTCCTGGTGTTTTGCCTGATGTATGCCATGCCGGGTGATCCGGTAGACATGGTGGTGGACCGGAAGGTATCTGCTGAAAGAAAAGCGGAAATCGCTCACGAGATGGGGTATGATTTACCATTTATAACTCAGTATAAGAATTGGGTGGTCGATGTGCTGCATGGGGATTTTGGAACCTCTGTCAGGTACAAGAGCCAGGTGTGGGATCTGATGAAGGCAAGAATTCCGTACAGTTTGAAATTATGTGGTCTTTCACTGATTTTGGAGCTGGTGATCGCCTTACCACTCGGTTTGCTATGTGCGATGAAAAAGGATGGCTTTTTTGATCGCTTTACAGTGAACTTCTCATTGTTCCTGACAGCAATACCATCCTTCTGGTTAGGTGCGATTTTTATTATTATCTTTGCTGTAGTATTGAAGTTGGTACCTATCAGCGGATATGAACATTGGCAGAACTACGTTTTGCCGCTGGCTACCATGGTTCTGGGAAGCATGGGAGGAACACTCCGAATTACCAGAACTGAAGTGCTGGAAAATATCAACGAGAAATTTGTCACGACGGCATATGCCAAAGGATTGCCGAAACGGACCGTCATGGTTAAGCACGTTCTGCGGAATTCTCTGATTCTGGTGACGACATTGGTGTTCATGTCGATTCCGTGGCTTATTTCAGGTGCGGTCATTACAGAAAAGATATTTGGTTTCCCCGGCATGGGTACCCTGCTACTGAATTCCATTGTCGTACAGGATATGCCAGTGGTGCAGGCCGTGCTGTTGCTGATTGCAATTCTGACAGTAATTTGTAATCTGGCAAGCGACCTGATCATGGGCTTCCTGGATCCGCGGATTAGAATTTCCCTTACCGGAGGTGACAACTAAGTGAACAAAAGAAAAATAATAGAAACGCTGAATGACTGTCGAAAAAATACCAGTTTTATGCTAGGCCTTATAATTCTGCTGAGCGTGATTCTGGTGGCAGCGCTGGCAGATGTGATTGCCCCCTATGCCTTTGATGCGCAGAATGTGGGAGGGCGTTTGGAAAGCCCTTCTATTGCGCATCTCTTCGGTACGGATGATTTGGGACGGGATATGTTTTCACGTATCGTCTATGGTACCAGAATTGCCCTGTGGGTTGCTTTCCTAGGCGGAACCCTAGAACTGGTAATCGGTGTGGTCGTCGGTCTTCTTTGCGGATTCTTTGGCAAATGGGTTGACCGTGTTCTGACTTTTATGACAGACCTGACCTGGTGTATTCCAGGAACGATTCTGGCGCTGGCTGTAGTAACTATTCTTGGAAAGGGGTTGACAAACACAATTATTGCAATTTCACTGGTTGCATGGGCAAGCTATGCACGTATCGTACGCGCCAAGACGATGTCATTGCGGAATATGGCTTTCGTGGAAACCGGTAAGGCTTTCGGAGAAAGCAACTTCTCATTGATGTTCAGATATATTTTGCCAAACGTAGTTCCGTCGCTGGTAGTTATGGTATCACAGAACCTTCCAGGCACCATTCTTTCGACGACAACCCTTTCCTTCCTCGGCCTGGGTTCACAGCCGCCTTCACCAGACTGGGGGCTGATGGTCTCTACAGGATTGAATTATATCAGCCGTGCACCTTGGCTTACGATATTTCCGGGTATTGCGCTGGTCTATGTGACCTTTGGCTTCACACTGCTGGGTGAAGGGATCCGTGACCTGATTGACCCACATATGAAGACGCAATAGAAAGGGGAATGCATATGAGTGAAGAATTATTAAGACTGGAACATCTGTCAATTGAATATAAGGTGCGTGATGGATATCTGTCTGCGGTGAATGATGTCAACTGTACAATCAAAAAAGGCGAAGTTTTTGCCATTGTTGGTGAATCCGGCTGCGGAAAGTCCACTGTTGCCCACAGCATTATGAATCTTCTGCCGGGCGGAAACGAAGTAATCACCGGAAAGATTATATTCAAGGGTAAAAATCTGCGGGAATGCACCCGCCAGGAGATGGAAAAAATCCGGGGCAAGGAAATTGGAATGATTTTCCAGAATCCACTAGATTCTCTGAATCCGGTCTATACGGTAGGAGATCAGACGGCGGAAGCGATTATGCTGGATAAGGTTTCCAAAGAGGAGGCTTGGAACCGGGTGCTGAAACTGTTTAGGGATGTGAAGATGCCCGATGCGGAGGAGCGTATGAAGAGCTTTCCACACGAGTTGTCCGGCGGCATGCGGCAGCGTATCATGATTGCAATGATGCTGTCCAGAAATCCGGAGCTGCTCATTGCTGATGAGCCGACCACTGCGCTGGATGTTACCATCGAAGCACAGATCCTGGAAATCATGAAGGAACTGAAACAGAATTTCAATACAGCCATCATGCTGATCACCCATAACTTCGGTCTGGTTGCGGAAATCGCTGACAGGATCGGAGTCATGTATGCCGGAGAAATGATAGAAAGCGGTGATGTGTTTGAAATCTTCAAGCATCCAACCCATCCCTATACACAGCTGCTGATTCAGGCTCTGCCAAGCAGAACAAAAAAAGAGGGACGTCTGCAGACCATCGAGGGATCTGTACCACGTAT
>JBJESY010000233.1:0-2373 GCA_051883035.1 Anaerovoracaceae bacterium
ACCTTGTCAGAGGTCTTCGGTCCCCGCACGACTTCAACCAGCGGCATCACATAAGCAGGGTTGAAGAAATGGGTGATAATCAGTCTTTCCGGATGGGAGATCTCTACGAAGCGGAAAATATCCATCGATGAAGTGTCACTGGCAATGATTGCATCTTTTGAAGCATATGCGTCAATCTGCTGAAAGACTGCCTGCTTGACTTCGACTTTTTCTGCCACATTTTCAATGATATAGTCTGCATTGGCAACAGCTTCTTTTATTTCGGAGGTCGATTGAATCCGTTTCATGGTTTCCTCGATGACTTCTGAATGGATATATTCCAGTGAAAGCAGAGTATTTAGATTATCCCGTATTCTGCCTATGGCTTTCTCCAGGTTTTCCGGTGTGCGATTATACAGGTAAACGATGTGGCCCTTCATGGCAAAGAACTGGGCGATACATAAACCCATGGTTCCTGCACCGATTACTGCGATTTTCCAGTTTATCATTTCTTCTGATTTCATTTTTTTCCCTCCCATTTTTTTGTTTCTGTGAACTTCGGCTTGAGAAACTTGTCTCTGAAACAGAAGCTCTGCACTGAGTATACCGTCAGAAAAATAGTGAAGTCAACGGATAAACATGGTTTGTGACGAAACAGGGAATAATTCGTGACAGAAAGAACAGGGTGTGTTACAATATGTAACATGCAGAGGAAACAGGAGTCTGCAATATTTGAAAACTGAGAAAAGGAGATTAAATTCATGGCCATTCAGGAAGAAGGAAGAAATCTGATGACGGAATATCTGGCAGAGGCACTGGTACTTTTGTTGGAAGAAAAGCCGATTTCATCTATCACTGTTTCAGAGCTGACCAGGAAAGCAGGCGTCTCCCGCATGACGTATTATCGGAATTTTTCCTCCATGGAAGAAATCTTTGAACGGTACATTGCATGGATCATACAGCAATATGAGAGGGAGGTGGTACAGAATGAAGGGTTTGCCTCTTATATCAGAGAATCCAATCTGCTTCTGATGTTCCACTACTTCAGCAAATATCAGAAGCTGATTCGATGTCTGCTGAAAAATCATCTGGGAGACTATCTTCGGGAAGCGGTAATTCGCAGCGTTGTGGGACTGAGCCTGAAGTCAGAATTTGACCAGAAGGAACGGCTTATCAGCCTGGCATATGCCAATGCGCTTTACGGTATTATGGTTTACTGGATGGAAGAAGACATGCGTACCGATCCGAAAGAACTTTCTCAGCTTCTTTGTGCTCTGTTCCAGAACCAGATGCGCAGGTTCTGACTCAATTTGAAAGCATCGATCTGACGAAGTTCACAAAGGTACGTTCGTTTTTCGTCAGATGACTTCGGTATTCCAGTCCGTAGGCATAGGAAATATCAGGCTCCAGCTGCCGGATGACCAGCGGAGGTTCAGCCTGCTTCTGTGCCTGCGCCTGATCCTGAATCAGAATACCCATTCCGTCATTGAGCAGACCGGACAGACCGGTAGTGTTTCCCTGGTAAACAATTTCAGGCTGGACGCCTTCCTGACGCAGCATATACTCCAGATACTGATATGTGAACGTGGTCTGATCCGGAACAAGAAGATGGACATTTTTCAGACTTTGGAGGGGAATCTTCTCCATGCAGGCCAGGGGATGGCTTTCCGGAAGAACGGCAACCAGGCGGCTTCTTCCCGCAGGAAGAAACCCATGCTGCGGTTTTTCCCAGTCTGCGAAGGTCATGGTAATAATCCGAATCTGTCCGGCAGAAAAGGCTCTGTGCAGCTCACGGAGACTTCCTTCCTGGATTTTCAACAGAATATCCGGGTAATCCCGGCGAAAAGTTCGGATGAATTCGGTGATCATATAGAGATCCGGATTGTGGACAATCCCAATCAGTGTCCTGGTATTTCGCTGTTTTTCCAGATTTTTCAGTGCAGCTGCTGCTTTTGTTGCATCTTCGGTGATTCTTTTTACATAAGGCAGATAGAGCCTGCCATATTCGGTCAGCTGTACGTTCCGTGTGGTTCGATGAAACAGCGAATAGCCAAGCTCCCGTTCCAGTGTCTGGATATGTCTGGACAGAGTGGACTGGGACATGTGCAGGTGATATGCGGCAGCACTGAAACTGCCGGTTTCGGCCAGAACCAGAAATTCGCGCAGGCTGGAAATATCCATTCTCATTCCTCCTCTCTTCTTATTCTCTATTATTTATCCAGAAACTGCATAAGTCAAGAAAAATTTGCAACAATATGTGAATCAATGTACATTTGGCAGATGATATAATCTCGTTAAGATATTCTCAATAAAAGCAGAGAAAAAAGAAAAGATGAGGAGGGATCATATGCCAAACCAATCGTTTAAAGACTATATGCTCAATGAGAAGGATTT
>JBJESY010000234.1:0-2371 GCA_051883035.1 Anaerovoracaceae bacterium
TATCTGATCGGATATTCCTCTTTCCTGTTTCTGGCTGTGGTTATCGGTTCATCAGAGCTGTATTCCCACCGCGAGCAGGAGCGGCTGAAGAATACGCTTCTGCAGAACTACTATATCCCTGTCAGTATTATCGTTCCGGCATATAATGAAGAAGTTACCGTGGTGGAGACAGTCCAGTCCCTTCTGGCACTGGATTACAAACTTTATGAAATCATTGTGGTAGATGATGGATCCAGAGATGATACCTCGAAGAAACTAATTGACAATTTCCGCATGAAGCGGATCCGCAGGCCCATTCAGCGTAAAATATCCTGTCAGCCGGAAGAATTTGTATATGAAACTTCTGCGTACAAGGTTCCGCTGACACTGATTCGAAAGAAAAACGGGGGGAAGGCAGATGCTCTGAATATGGGAATCAATGCCTGCAAATATCCGTATTTCATCTGTCTGGATGCAGATTCGGTATTGCAGTACGATTCCCTGTCAAAAATTGTTCGTCCAGTCATCGAGCAAGGCGATGTGGTGGCTGTGGGAGGTGCAATTCGTCCATCCAACAGCGTGGAGCTTTCCAGAGGACGGGTCGTGAACTATCAGCTTCCGAAGAATATCCTGGCCTGTATGCAGGTGCTGGAATATGACAGATCGTTTCTGGCATCCAGGATTCTGTTCGATAAGTTCAATGGTTCCCTGATTATTTCCGGAGCATTTGGACTGTTTAAGAAGGATATCGTGATTGCAGCAGGAGGATATGATCATGAAACCATGGGAGAAGACATGGAGCTGGTGGTGAAACTGCATGAATACTGTGTGTCAAACCAGATTCCTTATTCCATCCGCTATGCCACAGACGCCATCTGCTGGACGCAGGTGCCGGAGAAACTGGGCGATCTGAGAAAACAGCGTAAACGGTGGCATATCGGACTGTTTCAGAGCATGTGGAAGCATAAGGTCATGTTGGCCAATCCGAAGTTTGGCGCGGTCAGTCTGATTTCCTACTTCTACTTTCTGTTCTATGAGCTGTTGTCACCGGTAATTGAGGTTTTCGGAATTATAACGATGGTTACGGCCTTTGCTGCAGGTTTGCTGAATGTTCCGTTTATGTTGCTGTTTTTCCTGATCTATGCGATTTTTGGATGCGTGCTGACGCTGACGGCGTTTTTTGCCAGGATCCAGACCATCGATCTGAAGATATCACCGAAGGATGCCGGAAAAGCGGTTCTGCTCTGCTTTTTCGAAGTCTGCTGTCTGCGGTTTATCATGGCATGGGTACGGGCAACAGCATTGCTTGGATATAAAAAGAAAAGACTCAGCTGGGGAACCATTGAGAGAAAAAAGATGAACGTGAATTAGGCCTGTCGGTTATTCGATAAATAGTGCATGCGTTTTTGAAACAGAAGAGGTAACCGTCCGATGAAAAAACACACCGTGTCTTTTATACTTGCCGGTCTGCTGATCCTGCTGCCTTCCTTTACATGTGCAGAAACTGCTTCTGCAAATACCATTTTTGTCGCAGGAAATCCGGACTGGTATCCAATTGAATATTATGATGAATCCACAGGACAGTATCAGGGCGTACTGCCTGATCTTTATGCAAAAATTGCAGAGGATACAGGCACAGTTTTCTTGTATATCGACAGTGGATCGAAGAATACACAGCAACGTCTTGCAAGAAACAAACAGGTGGATGTCATATCGGCCCATGTGCCAGGAACCATTGGAAATCTTCAGGAAGAATACACGATTTTATCCTACGAAGCAGATGGTAAAATTGTAGATGTCTGTATCGGCTTCACCACAGTGGCTTCTGCAGAAATCGTCCACATGGTGAAGGAAGGGATTGCAGCAATGGATCAAGACCAGATGCTGCGCTGGGTTCTGGAACAGAGTGCTGCACCAAACTCCGAAAGAAACGTAAGAATCCTGTTTTATGCAGCTGCAGGTTTTCTGACAATCTGTCTTATTCTGGTTGTTTTGCTTCTGAAAAGCAGGAGAGATAGAAAAAACCAGCATGAAATACTGCAGATTGATGCCCTGACCGGAATAGGAAATCTGGTGTATTTTCGCTGGTGCTTTGAGCATCAGATTGCGACGGGAGCCCGAAGCCTGTATTATATCGCATATATCTGTGTCGCCGTCGAACGGATAGAAAAGTATTTCAGTGAGGTGGAATCAGAACAGCTGCAAAAACATGCAGCAAGCCTTATGGCTGGCTACATTTCTGAACATGATTTTGCCGCAAGAATTTCAGATGGTATATTTGCCATCGCATTTCAGAGCCCGGATAAGGAGAAAGCAGGACATTTCATTTCAGAACTGCTTCAGCAGCTTAACAGCTTAGAGGATGGTTTCCCGGAGAAATATAAAGTACAGT
>JBJESY010000235.1:0-2366 GCA_051883035.1 Anaerovoracaceae bacterium
ATGAGAATGGATACAAACGGCCCATTACTGGACCAGAAGCTCATGCTGAAACTCAGCAATACATCCGGCATGAAAGAAAAAGACGCAGCAAAAATCGATACAATCCTGAAAGGCTTAAAATGCAGCGGAAATACAACCGTAGAAAGCGAAGCGAAAAACGAATCCAGACGTTTCCTCGAGTATGAGATCCAATTTTAGAAAGTGTCTTAAGGTGTCTTGTTGACACAATATCCGCTACCTTATCATCTGGAGAACGATGCAATGAAAGAAAACCAACACTTTACATACCCCCTGCCGGCGGAGGCGGGGCTGGAAGTCGGACGGCTGTCCAGAATTTTCGACAATAAGAGCGAATGCTATAAGCTCTTCTGGTTTCAGGCCATACTGGAAACCGTCTGCGAAGGTCAGACGGAGATCACTTTCGACGAGCTGATCAATCAGATGGTGGCCGACGCCTGGTACATGGTGTCAGAATACAGACTGAATCTGGGTCCGTCCGACCAGCTGGAAGAACTGGTCCACTATATTCACGATAACACGGAACTGAAATCCACCGAGAAGCGGGAAACCATCCTGCGGCTTCTGGAAACCGCAGGCAAAGAAAAGAAAACAGACCGCAAAGGAAACGACCTGGGGAAAGAGATTGGCCGGAGAAAACAGATTTTGAGCAGAAATGTGCCGTACCGCCTGCAGGCCCCGTTCCTGAACGAGCTGAAAGGGAAAGCGTGGGATATTCCTGTGAAAAAGCTGGCCCAGACCATCAACTGCCAGGAGCGGCTGATGTACTATTTCCTGGAAATCAACGGGCTGGCGTCGGCCATCCGTATCACGCCCCAGTGGCAGGCGTACCTGACGGCCAACCAGGAGATCCTTCGGGGCTGGATCCAGTTCAACATGGTCAGCTATCTGCAGCGGCGGAATCCCAACGTGCCCGGCATCATCAACAAGCTGCAGCCGCCCCAGGAACGGAAATTGGAAAAGGTGAAGCGGTTTTGGGCCGCGGTGTCCGAAGTGACGCCGGTGCGGGATATCTATGCCGACGAGCAGATGCAGGGCAAGGGCATGTCCATCGACCACTTCGTGCCATGGTCCTATGTGGCCCACGACGAGCTTTGGAACCTGAGCCCCACCACCAAAAGCGCCAACAGCAGCAAGGGCAGCTGCCTGCCGGACTGGAACGTCTATTTCCCGAAGCTGCGGGAGGTCCAGTACCAGGCCTATACCGCCGCCCAGCAGTTCGACGGCGTCCATGCCCTTTTCGAAAGCTGCCGCAAAGAGCACGTCAACAGCGACGAGATCTGGATGAAGCTGTACCGCCCCGCGCTGACACAGGAAAGCTTTTATCACAATCTGGAGGAAATTCTGCTGCCCGTGTGGCAATCCGCTCGCAGCCTGGGTTTCCGGGAATGGAGATACCATGACTGACCGAAAACACCCACCGAAAAACGACCCCAAAAACCAAACCCTGCACTACTATAACGAAAACGCCGCCGACTTCTGCGCCGGCACCCTGCAGGCCGACATGTCCCACCTGTACGACAAATTCCTCTGCCACATCCCCCCAGGCGGCCGGATCCTCGACCTGGGCTGCGGCAGCGGCCGGGACTCGAAAATCTTTCTGGCTCGTGGCTACCAGGTCACCGCGGCCGACGGCTCCGAAGCACTCTGCCAAATGGCAGCATCCTACATCGGCCAGCCGGTACGCTGCATGGACTTCGAAGACCTGGACTATACGGAAGAATTCCACGGCATCTGGGCCTGCGCCTCTCTTCTACATGTCGAAAAAAGTCGAATCCTTCCGATTCTTCGCAAAATCCACGCAGCCCTTCTTCCCGGCGGCGTGCTGTACGTTTCTTTCAAGCAAGGCAGCGGCGAACGGCTCTCCGGCCAGCGCTTTTTCAGTGACTACACGGAAGACGATCTGAAAGCCCTGTTCCCACGGTCAGGCGGCTGGCAGATCCTTACCATCTTTACTACCGGCGACGTCCGCGAAGGCAGAGAAGGCCAGCAGTGGGTCAACGGCGTGGTGAGGAAGGTGGAAGGGGAAAGCGAAAACTGGAAAGTAGACGCGAAAGAGAAAACCGGAAGGTAAAAAAGAAAGCTGGAAGGAAAAGAAGCAAACCGAAAAGTGTAAAATTGAGATAGCAGAATAAATCGCGCTGCCGATCATGGAAATTATTGCTGTACTCTCTATCTTCTATTTTCTCGTCTTGAACATTTCGGCAAAGGAGGAAGAGCAGAAACGCCGGAAGGATGAACAAAGTCATTAAGTCTGGCAAATCAAAAGGTCTGGGTAACAGTCAATGCACTACTACTCAGACCTTGCTTTTTTAGTGTTTCGAAGAAACGCGCAGCCATCACGAAGT
>JBJESY010000236.1:0-2365 GCA_051883035.1 Anaerovoracaceae bacterium
AGAAGGCAGAAGCCTTTATTTTTTTGCATGAAGAAACCCTGAAATTGTTGAAATTCCAGGGTTTTCATTCCTTTTCGGACACTCTGTGGTGGAGCATAGGGGATTCGAACCCCTGACCCCCACACTGCCAGTGTGGTGCGCTCCCAGCTGCGCTAATGCCCCACATGGGATATGAAATACGGTTTCGAAAAACCACGAAACTATATTACCATATTTCGCTCAGCTTTGCACTAATTTTTTTTAGTTTTTCAAGTTTTTTTGGAAATACATGTCCGGTTATTCACAGGATTCACCAGATTCGTCCGTGTCCTTCACATATTCCAGGGTTTCCGGAAACCTGCTGAAGATTTTCTCCAGGTCCGCAGGCTGATCCACCAGGATTGACGCGTCGTGTTCCAGCAGGAACTTTCTGCTGCGAAAGCCCCAGGTGACGCTGATACAATCCATTCCAGCATTTCGGGCAGTTTCGATATCCACATCGGAATCTCCTATGTAGACTGCATCTTCTCTTCGGATCTCCAGCAGACGGAGCACTTCGTTAACCGAATCCGGCGCCGGCTTTAACCGTATGCCCTCCCGCTGCCCTACGGCCACATCGAGAAGGCCGGAAAAATATGTTTTGCAAAGTGTCTGTACGCCGAAATCTGCTTTATTGGAAACCACTGCCGTGCGAACCCCCGCTTTTCGGAGAGTCCGAAGCATATCCTCAATTCCGTCATAGGCATGGGTCTTATCGTTGCAGTGGACCGCATACCATTTCTTAAATTCTGTAAAAACCTGCTCTATTGTCTCACTGCTGCTGCCTGCAGGCACTGCACGTTCGATCAGTTTATGGATTCCGTTTCCCACAAACCGGCGCACTTCCTCCAGGCTCCTCGGTGGAAGCCCCAGGGCTGTGAGGGCATGGTTGGTGCTGTCATGCAGATCCTCCAGCGTCTCCAGCAGTGTGCCGTCCAGATCAAAAATTGCAAGCTTATATCCACGCATTTTTTCCTCCAAAAAAGGGCTGCCACCATGTGACATCCCGGTAAATGGCACATCTCCGTCTTATTTGAATTCTTCTCTCAGTTTCTGAATCAGTTCGTCGATGCGGTGAACGACTTTCACGAAGTCTTCTTCCTTATAGCCTCTGGTGGTCATCGGAGCCGTACCGATCCGGACACCGGAGGTTTCCTTCGGAGTTCTCTTTTCGCAAGGCACACAGTTTTTATTCAGGGTAATGCCGATTTCGTCACACCGCTCCTGCAGCACTCTTCCGCTGAACGGTTCATCGGACAGGTCCAGAAGAATCAGATGATTGTCTGTACCTCCGGTTACCACTTTATATCCCAGCCGGATAAACTCGTCGGACAGGGCCTTGCAGTTTTTCACCACTTGATGTACGTATTCTTTATATTCCGGGGTCTGTGCTTCTTCGGCGCAGACTGCCTTTCCTGCGATGATATGTTCCAGCGGGCCGCCCTGTGCATACGGGAATACGGCGCTGTCCACTTTTTTCGCCAGCTCCGGACGAGCAAAGATCAGGCCGCCTCTCGGTCCGCGGAGGGTCTTATGGGTGGTGGTGGTGATAATGTCGGCGTAGCCGAATGGGGATGGATGGGCGCCGCCTGCCACCAGACCGGCGATATGTGCCATATCCACCATGAAGTAAGCGCCAACTTCTTTGGCAATCTCTGCGAAGGCCGGGAAGTCAATGGTTCTGGAATATGCAGAAGCACCGGTGAGGATCAGCTTCGGACGGCAGGCCAGTGCTTTCTTTCTCACGTCTGCCATGTCGATATATCCTCTTTCATCCACATCATAGAACACCATGTTGTAGAGCTTGCCGCTGAAGTTTACGGAAGAACCGTGGGTCAGGTGGCCACCGTTGTCCAGGGTCAGAGACAGAATGGTATCTCCCGGGTTCAGGATTGCCTTATAGGCCGCAAAATTGGCCTGAGAACCGCTGTGAGGTTGTACGTTTACGTGGTAGTCCGTATCAAATACCTTTCTCCACTGGTCACAGCAGTATTCTTCCAGCTGGTCGATGAATTCGGTTCCGCCATAGTAACGGCTGGTATTACCGGAAGTTCTTACATAAGGATAGCCTTCCGCGTATTTCCAGGACAGACAACTGCCGCAGGCTGCCAGTACTGCTTCGGAGCAGTAGTTTTCGGAAGCGATCAGCTCCACATTATTCTTCTGCCGGTTGTACTCCTTTTCGATGAAACCGCCCACAACCGGAGAGGTCTTCTTGATAAACTCGAAATTGTCTACGTTATACGTGTTGTTGTCATTACCGTTCATATCGAACATGATGTTTCCCTCCAATAGTCTGAAATAATAATGTTTAATTGTACCAAATCGCTGGCGCGATAGCCAGCAG
>JBJESY010000237.1:0-2364 GCA_051883035.1 Anaerovoracaceae bacterium
GTTCAACGCAGGTGAACTGGTGGAATTCATAGGCTACTTCAATGCGGTCGTCTGGCCGATCATGGCTGTCTCCGAACTGATCGATATGACCTCACGGGGAAAAGCTTCGCTGGAGCGCATCAGTGAACTGCTGGATGCAGAACCTGTGGTAAGAGACCGGCAGGATTCGTTGGACCTGCAAAATCCGCAGGGCGAAATCCGTCTTCAATCCCTCACGTTCCGATATCCGGACGGAGAACAGAACGTGCTGACGGATATTACGGTGGAAATTGCAGCAGGTGAGCAGGTGGGACTGGTGGGAAAGACAGGTGCCGGAAAGACGACGCTGGTGGATCTGCTCCTTCGTACTTATAACGTGGAAGACGGCATGATCTTTCTCGACGGGAAGGATATTAATTCACTGTCCATTGAGTCTGTAAGAAATGCATTTGCATATGTACCGCAGGATAACTTCCTGTTTTCCGATACCATTGCCCGGAATATTGCTTTCGGTAATAACGGAGATGTTTCAAATATGGAAAAGATAGAGCTGGCGGCACGGATGGCAGATGTGAATGACAATATTCGTGAATTTGCTTCCGGATATGAAACGGTACTGGGTGAGAGAGGCATAACCGTATCCGGCGGACAGAAACAGAGGATTTCCATAGCCCGGGCACTGATGAAGGATGCGCCTGTGCTGATCCTCGATGATTCCGTATCTGCGGTGGATTCAAAAACAGAGAAAGCGATCCTGCAGAATCTCCGGGAGATCCGAAAAGGGAAGACGACCATTCTGATCGCCCACAGGATCTCAACGATTCAGCAGATGGATAAAATTCTGTATCTGGAAAACGGCCATCTTGCAGCCGCAGGAAGCCATATGCAGCTGATGGAAAGCTGCCCGGGATATCAGAGAATGGTTGAACTGCAGCAGCTGGAAGAAGAGGGAGGTGAAAGCCATGTATGAGTATCTTCCGATCCTCATTGTAGGAGCCATCATCGGCGTATTTACGCTGGTTTTCACCATAGCATATCTGGCAGAAAAGAACAGAAAGGAAAAAGTGGAATTCGACCGGCATATGGATGACCGGGAAATTATCCGGAGACTGCTGGTCTATGCACAGCCTTACCGGAAAGCTTTCGGTATCGTACTGGTGCTTCTGGTCTTTTCCATTGCTTATGATCTGGTTTCTCCGCTTCTGATCGGACAGATCGAGGAAACGGTAAAGGGGGAATTTCAGCTTCGCTATCTGTGGACAATGGTAGGCCTGTATGCAGGGATCCTGGTGATCAGTATGATCTGTACGTATGGACAGTCCATGATCCTGCAAAAAACCGGTCAGAAGATCCTGTCAGCGCTGAGAGAGGATATCTTCGTTCATATTGAGAACCTTTCCCATGGGCAGCTGTCTGCAATCCCTGTGGGAAAACTGGTCACCAGAGTAACCAATGATACCAACGCCATTTCATATATGTTTACCAACATTTTGGTGACGCTGATCAAGAATATGGTGGTGGTTGTGGGCGTATTGTTTGCCATGCTGCTGCTCAACTATGCGCTTACACTGATGGTTCTTTGCTTTGTTCCGTTCGTGGTGCTTTTCACGGTCATTTTCCGGAAGTTTTCGCGAAAAGTGCACCGCAGTGTAAACGATGCGACCACAGATGTGAATACCTATCTTTCGGAGAACCTTTCGGGAATGAAGATTACACAAATCTTCAATCAGGAAGACCGGAAGATGGAAGAATTCCTGGAAAAAAGCGAAAACCTGCGGCGGGCGAAAAAGAACCGGATGTTTGTGTTCGGCATCTTCAGGCCCATGATCTATATGCTGTACATTTCCTCGGTCCTTTGTCTGTTCTATCTGGGCGGCCGGGGCTATATCGACGATTTCAGCTTCTTTGGACAGACCATGACCAGCGGAGTGATCGTCACCTTCTATATGTATATTTCAAGGTTTTTCAATCCGATTCAGACGCTGGCGGAGCAGTTTGATACGCTTCAGCGGTCTTTTGCGGCTGCCGAAAAAATCTTTACCATTATGGACATGGTGCCGCAGATTACAGATGAGACTGGCGAAGATGGTCTCATCGATCTGGAAACCATCCGGGGTGAGATTGAATTTCGCAACGTCTGGTTTTGTTACAACCCGGGAGAATGGGTGCTGAAAGGCGTATCCTTCCATGTGGAGCCTGGACAGACCGTAGCGCTGGTGGGTGCCACCGGTTCCGGGAAATCTACCATCCTGTCTCTGATCTGCCGGAACTACGACATTCAGAAGGGGCAGATTCTGATCGACGGGATCGATATCAAAAAAATCCGAATCGCATCGCTGCGAAGGCATTTCGGACAGATGCTGCAGGATGTATTCCTGTTTTCCG
>JBJESY010000238.1:0-2357 GCA_051883035.1 Anaerovoracaceae bacterium
GCTCTGAGCATTTTTGTTCAGAGCTTTTTTTCTTGACAAAATCCACCCTGCCGGCGCTGGCAGGGTGTCAGGAGGTTATACAATGTCTGACGAAACCTATATGCAGCTTGCCCTTTCTCTGGCCGAAAAAGGTGCAGGCCATGTGAGCCCCAATCCCCTGGTGGGCGCAGTCATCGTCAAAGACGGGAAAATCATTGGCGAAGGCTGGCACGCAAAATATGGCGGACTCCATGCAGAACGAAACGCCCTGGCTGACTGCAGAAAACGCGGAGAAGATCCTGCAGGCGCATCTATCTACGTAACACTGGAGCCTTGCTGTCATCATGGCAAGACCCCGCCCTGCACCGAAGCCATCATTGAAGCAGGCATATCCCGCGTCGTGACCGGCTCCGATGATCCGAATCCTCTGGTTGCGGGAAAAGGGCTGCAGATCCTTCGGGACCACGGCATCGAAGTAGTCAGTGGCGTACTGAAAGCACAGTGTGACCGGCTCAACCGCGTCTTCTTTCACTATATTACCAGCCACACACCATATGTGGTTATGAAATATGCCATGACCATGGATGGAAAAATTGCAGCATACACCGGCGCATCCCAGTGGATTACCGGGGAAGCCGCACGAAAAAATGTTCAGAATGATAGAAACCGTTATACTGCTATCATGGTTGGCATCGGCACAGTTCTGGCCGATGATCCCCTGCTTACCTGTCGCATCCCCGGAGGCAGGAATCCGGTTCGGATCATCTGTGACACCCACTTGCAGATTCCCCTCTCTGCGCGGATTGTAACCACAGCTGCAGAAGTACCGACAATTCTCGCCGCCGGAATTACGGAGGATCCTGCGACGGCAGAAAAAGCTACCCTACTGGAATCAGCAGGCTGTCAGGTCATTTTCGTCCCAATCGGAGAAGACGGACATCTTTCCCTTCCTGCTCTGATGAAAGAACTGGGCCAAAGAGGAATCGACAGCATTCTTCTGGAGGGTGGCAGCCGCCTGAACTGGGCAGCCCTTTCCTCCGGTCAGGTCCATCTGGTGCAGGCCTATGTCGCACCGAAGCTGCTGGGCGGTGAAACGGCCCGCAGTCCCATCGGTGGCCAGGGATTTCCGGATCCGCAGAGCTGCGTTCATCTGACGCCGCCGTCCATACAAACCTTTGACGGAGATATTTTGCTGGAAAGTGAGGTGATCCTTCCTTGTTCACAGGAATCATAGAAGAAATCGGAATCATCCAGGCCGTGCACCACGGTCCGGCCAGTTCCCTTCTTACCATACGGGCCGCGAAAGTCCTGGAAGACGTGAAAGATGGAGACAGCATTGCTGTAAACGGCGTCTGCCTGACCGTCACTTCACACGGCAGCAGTTATTTCACTGCAGATGTCATGCATGAGACACTGAACCGCTCCTCCCTGGGGAATCTCCGTCAGGGAAGTTCTGTGAATCTGGAGCGTGCCATGGCAGCCGGCGGCAGGTTCGGCGGACACATCGTATCGGGGCATATCGACGGTACAGGAATCATTTCCAAAATCCGTCAGGATGATATCGCAGTCTGGTATACGATCAGTGCATCCCCTTCGATTCTCCGGTATATCATCGAGAAAGGTTCCATCGCCATCGATGGGATCAGCCTGACGGTAGCAGCTGTTACCAGTATGGATTTCAGTGTATCCATCATCCCCCATACTGCAGCACAGACCACCCTTTCCCGGCGAAAGGCAGGCGATATCGTCAATCTGGAAAATGATATCATCGGCAAATATGTGGAGAAACTGCTGCAGCCTGCAGAGATTCAACCAAAAAAAGAAACCTCATCCATTACCATGGATTTTATTGAAAAATATGGATTTTAAGAAAGGAAACGCGATTATGGAAGATTTCAGATTCAATACCATTGAGGAAGCCCTGGAAGACCTGCGCCAGGGAAAGATCATCCTCTGTACCGACGACCCGGATAGAGAAAATGAAGGTGATTTCATCTGTGCTGCAGAATTTGCCACTACAGAAAATGTAAACTTTATGGCAGTCCACGGAAAAGGCCTGATCTGCATGCCCATGAGCAGCTACTACTGTCAGAAACTGCAGCTTCCGCAGATGGTGGACTATAACACAGACAATCACTGCACCGCCTTTACCGTCTCAATTGACCATGTGAACACCACCACAGGCATCTCTGCCAAGGAGCGCGGCTATACTGCCAGAATGTGTGTCAGCGAAGACGCCAGAGCGGATGATTTCCGGCGGCCGGGCCATATGTTCCCGCTTCTGGCGAAGAAAAACGGCGTCCTGGAGCGAAACGGTCATACAGAAGCTACGGTAGACCTGATGCGTCTGGCGGGGCTGAAAGAATGCGGTCTCTGCT